>JBEIUL010000158.1:0-5926 GCA_040374395.1 Phycisphaeraceae bacterium | reverse complement strand
GCCTCGACGTCGCCTTCACGCGGGGCGTCATCGCAAGCAAGCTTCCACCGGCACCGACCGTCCGCCTGCGTGTCATCCGGCCGCAGGGGACTTCCGCGACGAGGCATGGCCTCGTCGTTCCGGGAGCTGGGTGGTCGAAGGTCGGGTGTGATTGGTCGAGGCACACCTCCCTCCGCGTCGGTCGCTGACCGACGCCGGGTGGGCGGTCCGCGACCGCCCCTGATGGACGCGAAGGCCCCTTCGGCCTCCACCCGTCCCCTTACCCCGTGGTCCCCGCCCCGATCCCCGTGCCGATTCCAGCATCTTGGGCCATGTACACCGTGCGCGACGGGAACGCGAAGCCCGAGCCGCGGGCGGCGACGATCCGCATCAGGTCGAGGTTGAGCCGCTGCAACGCCGCGCGGTAGGCGAGGACGTCAAGCGTCTGGAACGTCGCCCGCAGCTCGACGTTCAGCGAGCTGTCGCCGAAGCCGATGAAATGGGCCATCGCCGACTTCGGGTCGACGAGCGGCTCGTCGCGAAGCCGCCCTTCGATGTCGGCGACGATCGCCTGCATCGCCTCGGGCGAGGTCTCGTAGCGGAGGCCGAGCGTGGCGACGTGGCGGAAGCCGTCGCGGGCGCTGAGCTTCTCGATGCGGGCCTGGGCGAGGTCGCCGTTCGCGACGACCAGCAGCGTGCGGTCGGAGGTCCGCAACTGCGTCGAGCGCACGCCGATCCGCTCGACCGTGGAGACCTTGCCGTCGATCATGCAGGTGTCGCCGACGTTCAGCACCTGGTCGGCCACGACCGACGCCCCGCCGAAGAGGTTCGCGAGCGTCTGCTGCGACGCGAGGGCGATCGCCGCGGTGCCGATGCCGAGGCCGGCGATCACCGTCGAGAGGTCGAGCCCGAAGATCTGCAGGCCGGCGGCCACGCCGAGCAGCCACGCCACCGCGATGGCGACGCCGCGGGCCATGCGGACGAGGGCGACGCCGTCGGCGATGCCGCGGTCGGCCATGCGTCGCTCGAGCGCCGCGGCGATCACGCGGATCCAGCGGACGACCAGCCACGCGATCACGAAGACCATCGCCGCCCGCGAGCCGAGCGAGAGGTTCACGCGGGCGGGAGCGCTGAGCACGAGCACCGGCTCGACGATCCGCATGCAGAGCACGCTGAGCAGGAAGAGGATTGGCGTGAGCACGGTGATGAGCGGCTGCACCGCCGGCCCGAGCGCCCGCAGCATGCCCAGCCGCAGCAGGCCGGTGAGGATCCAGCCGACGAGAAGGCCCACGATCGCGATGGCGACGAGCCCCGCCCACTGCCAGAGCTCGATCTCGGCGATGCGGACGTTCACGAGGAACTCGGGCAGGGCGGACACCCACCAGACGTCGAGCTCGCGGGCCATGGCCGGCACGCCCTCGACGGTGCCCGACGCGAAGATCCAGCGATCGCCCATCCGGACCATCTCGACCTCGAGCAGGGCTTCCGGCGTGTCGATCACCCCGAGCGTGACCTGCGGCGGGGCGTCGGGTGCGTTCGCCGCGAGGCCCGGGACCGCCGCGAAGTCGAGCCAGAGCCGCTGGTCGAGCACGCTCCTGAGCGCCCGGGCGATCCGCCGCCCGTCGGAACCCTCGGGCCACCCCGCGGCGGGCATCTCGAGCATGTCGGCGGCGCCGCCCCAGTCGCCGTCGCGGCTGAGCACGATGAAGGTGAACACGGCGTTCCGCGGCGTGTCGCTGCCGCGGGCGACCGCGTCGGCGTCGTTGGCCTCGATCGCGGTCTCGGCGGCGGGGGCGTCGGCGGGCGCTTCCTGCGCGACGGCGGGGCCGGCCAAGGCCAAGACAGCCACGAGGACGGCCGCGAGGCAGGACACGGGGCGGACGGGGAAGCGGATCATCGGAAGGAGAGGCGTCATCGGACGTCGGTGGCTCGGGGGAGGCGGGGGCCCGGCCGGATGGGCCGAGAGCCGTACATATAGATGATGCGACGCCCCCCGTCCCCGGGTGGCCACGGCTACCCTCCGTCCCCCCGGAGGCCCCGATGTCGCAGCCGCAAAGGCGTTCCGTCCTCGACTGGATCGAATGGGTCGGCAACAAGCTGCCCGAGCCCGCCCTGATCTTCGTGATCCTCGCGGCCCTGGTGATCGCCGTCGCGGCGATCGGCGACTCGCTCGGCTGGAAGGTCACGCCCGTGCAGCCGCGGGTCGTGATGCAGCCGGCCGTCGATGCGGCGGGCCAGCCGCAGGTCGACGCCGAGGGCAAGCCCGTGCTCGAGCCGCAGCGCGACGAGCGCGGCAAGGTCGTCACCGAACTCGTGCCGACCGGGTCCCCGATCGAGCCGCAGAGCCTGCTGAACCCGCAGGGTATCTACTGGATGCTCTCGTCGATGCTGCGGAACTTCACGTCGCTGCCGGCGCTCGGGCTCATCTTCGTCGCGATGCTCGGCATCGGCCTCGCCGAGAAGTTCGGGCTCTTCTCGGCGCTGATGCGGGCCCTCGCGTTCATCACGCCGCGGAAGCTGCTCACCCCGGTGATCGTCCTGATCGGCGCGAACAGCAGCGTTGCGAGCGACGCGGGCTACATCATCCTGCCTCCGCTCGCCGCGGCCCTGTATCTGGCGGTCGGACGGAGCCCGATTGCCGGTCTCGCCGCGGCGTTCGCCGGCGTGGCGGGCGGCTTCGGCAGCGGCTTCTTCCCGACCGGCGGCGACGGGGCGCTCACCGGGTTCGCCCAGGACGCGGCCCGCGTGATCGCCCCCGAGTACACCGTCAATTACCTGCACAACGCCTACTTCAAGGCGGGTTCGGCGATCGTGGTGATGCTGGCGGGCTGGCTGGTGACCGACCTCGTCGTCGAGCCGAGGCTCATGCGGCAGGCGGCGGCGTCGGGCGACACCTCGGCGGCGACCGACATGGCGCTGTCGGGCCGCGAGCGGCGGGGGCTCGTCGCGGCGCTCGTCGCGATGGCGATCGTCCTCGGCGGCTTCGCGGTCCTCATCTTCGTGCCCGGCATGCCGCTGCACGGCGTCGGCCAGCCGACCTTGAGCGACGGCCGGGTCGTCGTGCAGCACGCGGTCGAGATCCTGCCCGAGGGCACCGCGACGACCGCTCCCGCGAACGACGTCCTCGCCCGCGAGCCGCTGGTCGTCGTCGAGACCGCGGCCCGGGCCCGCCTCGTCGAGCCGCCGGGCGAGCGCTGGTCGCACGTGATCGTGCCGATCATCTTCCTCGCGTTCCTCGTGCCCGGCATCGTGTACGGCATCCTCGTGGGCACGCTGCGCTCGCAGCGGGACCTCGTCGACGGCATCTACCACGGCATCCGCAGCATCGTGCCGGTGCTGGCGATCGCGTTCTTCCTCGGGCAGTTCATCAACTACTTCGCCTACACCCGCCTCGACCGGATGCTGGCCTACGCCGGCGGATCGCTGCTGGTGCAGGCCGACCTGCCGGTGCCGGTGCTGCTGGTGCTGTTCGTGCTGCTCGTGGTCTTCGGCGATTTCGCCCTGAGCGGCATGCTCAGCAAGTTCGGCGTCATGGCCCCGATCTTCATCCCCATGTTCATGATGGTCGGCATCAGTGCCGAGCTGACCACCGCCGCGTACCGGATCGGCGACAGCGTGGTGAACATCATCACGCCGCTGAACAGCTACCTGCTGATCATCCTCGCGGTGCTGCAGAAGTACCGGCCGCAGGCGGGGCTCGGCACGCTCATCAGCCTGATGCTGCCCTACAGCGTGGTCCTCTTCCTTGCGTGGACGGCCTTCCTGCTCGTCTGGTGGTCGGCCGGCTGGCCGCTCGGGCCCGAGGCGCCGCTGTCGTACGAGCCGCCGAGGTGAGGCGCCCGCCGTGGACTCGCTGACCCAGGTCGCGCTCGGGGCCTGCGTCGCCGCCGCGTGCGTGCCGGCGGCGCGGCGGCGGCCCTCGGCCTCGGACGGGCGTGACCGCTTCGACTGCCCGAAATCATCCGCACGAATGATGCGATGCGGGTTCCTCGCGGGTTCCCGGCGGCTCCGACTTGCCCCCTCGGGCCCGCGGGCTAGTTTCGGTCGGTTCGTCCCCCTCACACTGCAGGAGTCCCCATGCGCACCCCGTCGCTCGTCGTCGCGTCCGTCCTTGCCGGTTCCGTCGCCGCGCTGGCCTCCGCCGGCGTCATCTCCAATCCCGTGAACGCCTCGGTGCAGTTCTCGGGTTCGGGCGGCTCGGTGAACTACGCGGCCGCGATCAACCGGCAGGCCGGCATCTCCGATACCGGCACCTTCATGGGCCAGTTCGGCTCGAACGTCGCGATCCGCGGTCGCTGGACGGCCCAGCTGCTCGGCGGGCCCGGAGCCGGCGCCAACGGCGGCAATGTCTATTCGATCACCGTCCAGATCGGCAGCATCATCCAGCAGGGACCGTTCGCCCAGACCTACACCCAGCCGGTGATCCTGCCGACCGACACCATCGGCGGCTCGGCGATCACCCTCGCCTCGCTCGGCTTCGGGGTGGGCGGGGGCGGGCTGCGGTTCGACGACTTCGGCGGCCAGAACCAGATCCTCATCGACAACAGCGGCGCCTTCGGCGACCCGAACTTCATCATGAGGCTTGACCCGAACTTCGAGTCGTACGTGACCGGCAACCCGTCCCTGATGTCGACCTACGCGACCGTGGCGGCCGACGGCTCGGTGGGCTTCGCGACGTCGTTCGACGTCTCGCAGCTGTTCCTCGGTATCACCGACGTCAGCTCGTTCTTCAACGGCAACCTCTCCGAGTACCAGATCCGCGGCTTCAACAGCGGGTTCTTCGTCGAGGTCGTCGAGGTCCCGGGCCCGGGCGGGCTGGCCCTGCTCGCGATCGCCGGACTGGCCGGTCGCCGGCGGCGAGGCTGATCGCGGGCCACGCGGCACCCGTCGGGGCGACGGCTACCATCGCCGCATGGCCCACATCACGCTCCCGATCGATGCCCCGGGCATCCGCGGCCCGCTCGCCTTCCGCCCCGACGCGGCCCGGCACCTGCTCGGCCTCGCCGAGACGATCCTGCGGCAGCCGGCGAGCCTGCCGCAGGCCGACCGCGAGACGATCGCGGCGTGGACCTCGTATCTGAACGGGTGCGAGTTCTGCATGAAATCGCACGCGGCGGCGGCCCGGGCGTGGCTCGGCGATGGGCGGGCCGAGTCGCTCGATCGGCTGCTGGCGACGGAGGATGCGAGCGGTTTTCCGCCGAAGATGCAGGCGCTGCTCGAGCTCGCGAAGGCACTGCAGGGTTGCGTGCTCGGCGTCCGGGCCGAGCACGTCGAGCGGGCCCGGGCGGCGGGGGCCGACGACCGCGACATCCACGACACGGTGCTCATCACCGCGGCGTTCTGCATGTTCAACCGCTACGTCGAGGGGCTGGGCACGCGGAAGGCCGACGAGCAGGACTACGAGCCGATGGGCCGGCGGCTGCGCGACCAGGGTTACGTTCCGCCGCCGTCGGCCTGAGTGCCCGAATCGACGCCCGAGTTGCGGATCGCCTCGACCTCGATCTCGATCCTCATCCGCGGGTCGGCGAGGCCGACCACCATCATCGTCGCGGCGGGACGCGTCTCGCCGAACGCGGTCCGCAGCGAGGGCCAGGTCTTCGGGAAGTCGGCGGCGTCGGGCAGCAGGTAGCGCACCCGGACGACGTCCCGCAGCGACGAGCCGGCTTCCTTCAGGGCCGCGTCGATGTTCGCGAGGCACCGCTCGGTCTGCGCCACGACGTCACCGGAAATCGTCATCGTCGCGTAGTCGAAGCCGGTCGTGCCCGCGACGAGGATGCGTTCGCCGACGACGACCGCGCGGGAGTATCCGATCTCGCGTTCGAAGGTCGATCCCGAGGAGATGAGGCGGCGGGGTGTGGGAGGCATGGGTGGGAGGGTAGCTGGTGGGCGGAGGGCCCATATCCCGCGGCGACGACGCGCCTGGAGGGCGGGGCCATGCCCCGCCGCG
>JBEIUL010000518.1:0-1909 GCA_040374395.1 Phycisphaeraceae bacterium | reverse complement strand
TCGCGTCGGCGGGCGACGACGGCTCGGTCGTTCTCGAGCCGCGGACGCCGCTCGTCCCGGGCGATTCGCTGGCGGTCGCGAGCGGGCTCGACGCGCCGCTGCTCGCGATCCACGCCCTGCTCGGCGTGCCGCTCGACGAGTCGCGAATTCCCGACGCGGACCGGATCGACCTTCGTCTCGCGACGACCCGCGGGACGAACGCGTTGCTCGAACGAAAGGCGGCCCGCACGGCCCTCGTCATCACCGAAGGGCTCGAGGACCTGCTCGAGATCGGCGACCAGAGCCGGCCGCGGCTCTTCGCGCTCGCGCCCCGCAAGCGAACGCCGATCGTCGCGATGAGCGTCGGCCTGCCCGAACGGACGCTCGCCGACGGCACCCGTCGCCGCGAGCCGGGCGATGCCGAGATCGACGCGATCGCGGCGAGGCTGCGTGCGGCGGGCATCGAGTCGGTCGCGATCGCGACGGCGCACGGGGCGGCGTTTCCGGAAGCCGAACGCCGCGTCGCCGGGCGGCTCTCGCGGGCCGGTTTCGCGGCGGTCGCGGCCGCGCACGCGACGAGCGACTCGCCGCGGCTGCTCGCGCGGGCCGAGACGACGGTCGTCCACGCGTCGCTCGAACCGGTGCTCGGACGGTTCCTCGCCGACGTCGCGACAAGGATTCCGCTGGAAGGCGTTCGGGTGCAGACCAGCGCCGGCGGCCTCCAGCCGGCGCGGCGGTTCCTCGCGAGAGACCTTCTCCTCAGCGGCCCGGCCGGCGGGCTGAACGGCGTCGTCGAGGTCGCGTCGCGGCTCGGCCTCGGGCCGGTCCTCGCCTTCGACATGGGCGGCACGAGCACCGACGTCGCCCGGGTCGCCGGCGAGCCGACGCCCCGCGAGGAGACGGTGGTCGCCGACGCCCGCGTGGCCGCCCCGGGCCTCGAGATCGCCAGCGTCGCGGCCGGCGGGGGCTCGATCTGCCGCGTGCGCGACGGGGAATTGCTCGTCGGACCGGAGAGTTCGGGGGCGAGTCCCGGCCCGGCCTGCTACGGACGCGGCGGGCCCTTCACGATCACCGACGCGAACCTGCTGCTCGGGCGGCTCGAACCGTCGGCGGCGAGCCTTCCGCTCTCGGTGGCGGCGGCGGACGCGGCCTTCGAGCGGGTTCGCGATGAGCTCGGCCGACACCGCGGCGAGACCGTCGGGCGGGTGGCCCTGCTCGAAGCCTTCCTCGCGATCGCCGACGAGCGGATGGCCCGCGCGATCGAGACGGTCTCGAGCCGGGAAGGCTTCGAGCCGATGCGGCACGTCCTCGTCGCGTTCGGCGGCGCGGGCGGACAGCACGCGGCGTCGGTCGCGGAACGGCTCGGGATCCGCACCGTCGTGATTCCCGCCGATGCGGGGTTCCTCTCGGCCCGCGGGCTGCTGACCGCACGCGACGAGCGGCGTGCGAGCCGCACGGTGCTCGAGCGGCTCGAATCCGTCGCGGAACGATTGGAAGGATGGGGTCGCGAACTCGAACGGGCCGCCGTCGCCGAACTCGAAAGCGACGGACACGACGACGGCATCGCCGAACCCGCGACGGCGCTGCTTCGGATCTCGGGCGTCGATCTCGCGATCGAGGTCCCGCTCGGCCCGATGCCGGACATGGAGGCTCGTTTCCGCCGGCTCTTCCGTGAACGCTCGGGCTACGAGCCGCCGCGGCGGCCGCTCGAGGTCGACTCGCTCCGGGCCCGGGCCCGAACGCCGCGAACGGCGCTCGCCGACGATCGAGTCGCACGGCGCGAGCCGCCCCGCGACGGCCCGCTCACGATCGTCGAGCACGGCGCGACCGTCTTCGTGCCCGCGGGCTGGACGATCGAGCGGCTTGCCGGTGGCGATCTCCGCATGGAGCGTCGCGGCGAGGCCGCCTCGCCCCGCACCGCCGGCCTCGC
>JBEIUL010000347.1:0-3298 GCA_040374395.1 Phycisphaeraceae bacterium | reverse complement strand
CTCGAAGGCCGGCGTCGGCGACGGAACCGCGGGCGCCGCGGCCTTCGGCGGAAGGCGGACTCCCGCGGCCGGACGCGGCCGGGCCGGCTCGATCGACGGCAGCGCGGCGGCGACCGCCTCGCGCGACGCCGCGAGCTCGCGACGGCGTTCCTTGCGGAGGCTGTTCACGATCGCGCGACAGAGCGAGACCGCATCGAGCGGTCCGGCCTGCGTGGGGCCGGGCGTGAAGGTGCGGCGGGCGCAGCTCTCGATCGGTTCCATGCGCTGCCGCGTCGCGGTCACGCGGATCTCGCGGTTCAGGAACGCCCGCGCCGTGCGGTTCAGCTTCTCGGCGACCCCACGGGCGTCGCCGTCGTCGGAGCCGAGCACCGCGAGTCCGAAGTCGGGCCAGTCGATCGAGGTCTCGCGCCACGACTCGACGATTCCCTTCAGCAGGCGGTACGCCCCCACCACCGCGGCGTCGTCGGCGCCGGTGAGGATGGTGGCGGTCGAGGCCGCGGGCGGCACGTCGAGCTCGGCGGCGTCGGCCGGAACCACGAGCCAGCGGGTGACGAGGCCGGACAGGTCGCGGATCGCCGCATCGAGGTCATCGGCGGCGTCGAGCCGGACCGGCTCGCGGCCCGCGCGGAAGACCTCGACGCTGACCTCGCCCTCGCCGAACCGGCAGAGCGCCACCGGGCCGACCCGGCGGCCGATGAGGTCGGCGTACTGCGAGATCCAGAGCGTACCCATCACCGGCAGGTGACCCGCGAGCACGATCTCGACGCGGTCGCGGGCGTCAGCGGAACGCTCGGCGGCCGGCGGTTCGAGCGGCGCGGCGACGGTCGGCGCCGCGACCGGGTCGTCGCTGAGGAAGAGCGCCGCAAGATCGCTGAAGGGATCGGACGTGGTCTTCATCGGCATCCATGCCTTTCCGTCGTGGCGGCGTCCTGCCGCGGTGGTGGTCGCTCAGGGGCCCGGGACCTCGACGACGCACGCCGGTCGGCCGTCGGGGCCGGTCTCGCGGCGGGCGTTGTCGGGATCGAGCGTCTCCCGGCCGTCGACGACGAACCGGTAGCGGTAGAGTCCCCGACCCAGCGGCAGTGTCAACTCGAACCGCCCGCCGCCCTCGCGCCGGACCAGTGGGCATTGCCCCGGAAGCCAGCCGTTGAAGTCGCCGACGAGGGCGACCTCGCCCGCGGCCGATGACTCGATCGAGAATCGGATGCCGGCCGCGGTGAGCCGGGGTCCGGCGTCCGCCTCGGGACCGCGGTCGGCGGTCGCGATCGAACCGGTTCCCCAGTCGATGCCGGGTGAGGGTTTCGTCTCGACCCCGATCCGGCCGGCGACGGGGCCAGCCGCCGTACCGCGCATCCGGCGGGCGAGCTCGGCGGCGCGGGTGCTGGTCGTGGCATCCGGCTCGGGCGGCGGAACCTGGGCCGGGGGAACCGCGCCGACCGGCGCGGGCGACGCTTCCGGACCGCCCGGGACGTGACTCGCGGCCGCGCTCGCCAACGGCACCGCCGCGGGGACGGCCGACGGCGACGCGGCCGGCAGCGGATCGGGCGGCCGCATCGACGGCGGTTTCCGCACCAGCCCGGTCGCCCCGAACGGCTCCGGGACCGGCCGCTCGACCAGCCAGCCCGCGAGCGCCTCGAAGTCGGCGTCGGCCTCAGATCCGGGGGCGTACTCGACCACCGACTGGCCGCGACTGGCCGCCTCGCGGAGCGAATCCCGGTAGGCGATCGCGACCGGCGCGACGCGGTCGCCGTGCCGCCGACGCAACGACTCGAGCACGTCGCGATCGACCGCCCGGTCGGCGTCGAACAGGGTCGGCACCAGGCGGTACGGCAGCGGCTTCCCGACCCGTTCGACCATCCGCTCGATCGTCGCGACCTGCTTGTCGGCTCCCTTCAGGGCGAAGTAGCCGGTCTCGACCGGCACCAGCACCTCGTCGGCCGCGCGAAGCGCGTTGAAGGTGAGGAACCCGATCGTCGGCGGGCAGTCGATCACGCAGAACTCGAAACGGATCGCCAGGTGCGCGAGCAGCTTCGCAAGGCGGCGATCGCGGTCGGCGAGCCCACTGAGCCCGCCGGCGGCCGCCTCGAGGGCGGCCAGGCGAACGGTGCTGGGGGCGAGAAAGAGGTCCCGGCTGACCTCCCAGAGGAAGTCGGCCCCGTCGACCGGTCGCTCCAGGTCACCCAGCAGCACCTCGGCGATGCCCCGCTCGACCCGCTCCTCGGGCACGCCGAGGCCGGCCGCGCAATGCGACTGCGGGTCCATGTCGATGAGCAGCGTGCGGCGACCCTTCCGGGCAAGCACCGCGGCGAGATTGATCGCCGTGGTGGTCTTCCCGCATCCGCCCTTCTGGTTGACGATCGCGATGGTGCGCATGGACGGTCCGATACGGTCTCGTCCATCGGTCCCGGGCGGCGTCGGGCTTTCGGATTTCACCGTCGGTGCTCGAGGAGCGCCGCAAGCCCGCGATCGACCGTCGCGCGGTCGGCCGGCACCACCTCGACCCGGCCGGGCCCGCGCGGCAACACGAGCCTCGTCCCGCTCGCGTCGGCCTTCTTGTCGAAGCCGACACGGCGGTCGAACTCGGCCCGGTCGACGCCGCCCGGCAGCGACACCGGCAGCCCGAGGTCCCGCACCAGCCCGCGCACCCGCGCCGCGAGGATCGCGTCGCCGCCCGCGGCGGTCGCCGCCACGAGACCGAGCCCGACCGCCTCGCCGTGGGTGAGGTCGAGCCCGGGCATCGTCTCGAGGGCGTGGCCGAAGGTGTGGCCGAGGTTGAGCAGGGCCCGCTCGTTCCGCTCGTGGGGGTCCCGACCGACGATCGAGGCCTTCACCGCGACGCTCCGGGCGATGAGTTCGGCCAGGTCGGCCGGGTCGCGGCGCTGGATGGCGGCGCGATGCCCCTCGATCCACGCGAGATGCGCCTCGCCGTCGAGGATCGCGTGCTTCACGCACTCGGCGAGGCCCGAGCGGAAGTCACGCTCGCCGAGCGTGGCGAGCGAATCCGGATCGATCGCGACGAGGGTCGGGGCGTGGAAGGCCCCGGCGAGGTTCTTCCCGGTGCCGCCCCGCGGCAGCGGAAGGTTGATGCCGCACTTGCCGCCGGTGCTGGCGTCGACCATCGCCAGCAGCGTCGTGGGAACCGCGACCAGGGCGATGCCCCGCAGGAACGTCGCCGCCGCGAATCCCGCGACGTCGCCGACCACGCCGCCGCCGACCGCGACGATCGCGTCGCGCCGGCCGAGTCCGGCCGCGAGGGCCGCCGACCAGATCGCGTCGAGCGTCGCGAGATCCTTGCGAT
>JBEIUL010000405.1:0-2740 GCA_040374395.1 Phycisphaeraceae bacterium | reverse complement strand
CCGCGGGAGTCTTGCGAAGGTAGTCGCCCATGACGGTGAAGCAAGTTCAGATCGGGCGGAATTCCGAGAGGGATCGGTCCGCACTCCGGGATCGGACGTGGCACGGATGCACGGTCCGGTCCGCTTCGCCCGCCCGTGGATCCCCAGTTCGCCCAGCCTGCCCCGTCTTCCATCCGGCGGCGACGAGATCGCGAGGAAGGGCGAGGATCGTCGGGCGATCGGGGTACGAACTCGCTTCGAGCGGGTGGCCGTCGGCGGCCGTACCCGAGCGTTGCTCGAGGGAGCGCCGGACCGAGCAGCGGTTCTTTCATCGCGTGGAATCCCTCGCGCGTCCGGTCGTCGTGCTCGCGGGGCGTACACCGACGTCGGCGGCCCGGAAGTCGCCACGATCGAAGACCTGATGACGTGTTCGTGGTCGGGAACGGTGGTTCCCGCGCCGGGCGTCGTGGCGGCGTACGGGCTCGCGGGAGTCGTGGGGCGTCGCCGACGCGGGTGAGCCGTGGTCGCCGGGCCGCCGGGTTCGCCGGCTCGAAACTCCTGAAGTCGTCCGGCTTCGGTGGTCATGCTTGCCCCACCTGCTTCCGAGGGTATTCTCGACCGAGGGCGTCCATCCGGATCGCCGCAAGGAGATTCCCGTGCTCTCGATCCCGCGGCGCCGCGCCCTCGACCTACTCGCCCTCGCCACGACCTCCGCCGCCCTCGCCGGCGGCACCGGCGGTTCGTTCCACCTGCTCGGCTCGGCCGGGCTCTATCCGTCCGACGCGTCGGCGGACGGGCAGGTGGTGGCTGGCTACAACACGGGCCAGTTCTGGTACTGGACGCCCGAGCAGGGACTCACCTTCATCGGCGGCATCTCGCCGTCGGGGGGCGGGGCGGGCAGCGCGGGCGTGAGCGATGACGGGAACCGCATCGGGTTCACCGTGATCAATCCGCAGACCGGGAAGACCGAGGGTGCGTTCTACGACCGCGGCACCGGACAGACCACGCTCGCGGGCAACTTCGGCTTCAGCTGCGACCTCTCGGCGATGAGCTGCTGGGGCGTCTCGGGCGACGGCACGACCATGGTGGGCCTCGGTTGGCACAACCAGTGTGCGGCGCGGGCCTTCAAGTACTCCGCGGCCGGCGGGCTCGTCGATCTCGGGACGTCGGTCGCCGGCCGTTCGACTCGGGCGAACGCCTGCAACGTGAACGGGACGGTGATCGCCGGATGGCAGGATTCGGACAGCGGATTCCGCCAGGGCGCGGTGTGGCGGAACGGCGTGCAGAAGCTCATCACGATGCCGAACGGGCAGGCCGTGGGCGAGGCCGGCGCGGTGAGCGGTGACGGCGCGTGGACGGTCGGTCTCGGCGCGAACGGCGGGGGGAATCTCGGCTGGCGGTGGAACGAGACGCAGGGGGTCCTGACCCTGCCGCCGTCGCCGATCCCCACGCTCCCCCGGGCTTTCCCGACCGGCGTGAGCGACGACGGGAGCCGCATCCTGCTCTTCTACCGCACGCAGTTCCCGCCCGCGACCGCCGGCGAGGGATACCTGTGGATCGCCGGCCAGTTGAACTCGCTCGAGACGCTCGCGGCGGCGGAAGGCGTGACCATCCCGACCGGGGTGCGCATGGCGCTGCCGCTCGGGATGTCGCGCGACGGCTACACCATCGTCGGCACGGCGCGGACGCCGTCCGGCGTCCAGGGCTTCATCCTCGACCTCCCGCGGCCCCAGGCGTGCATTGCCGACCTGACCGGCGACGGCGAGGTCGGTCCGGCCGACCTCACGGTGCTGCTCGGCGCGTGGGGCACCGCGGCGGGCGGCGATCTCGACGGCGACGGTACGGTCGGTCCGGCCGACCTGACCGCGCTCCTCGGGGCGTGGGGAGCGTGCCCGGGCTGAGCGCTCCGTCCGATCCCTGATGAACAAGCCCTCGAACGACCCCGACGAGCTCGAAGGCCGCACGCTGCACCGCCTCTCGGTGAAGCCGTCGGAGGGCGGGTGGCTGGATGTCTACCTTCTCGACGTCGATGAGGACGAGTGGGGCAAGTGGTTCGTCCGGATCATCCGGAGTGCCGACGGCGAGCCCCGGCGGACCATCGCCCGACGCGACGTGGCAGCGATGCGGCGACAGCGGCGACCGCGCGGCGCGAGGGAACTGGTCGATCTCCTGCGGAAATCCGGGATCTACACCGAGGAGCTGGCCGCTGAACTGTGCGATTTCGCGCTGTCTGGCCGGAGGCTCACCGACAGCGACCAGGTCGATCCGCTGAATCGGCTGGTGGTGGAGGCCATCGGGGACTGCCCCGGTCGGTGGAGTCCGATCCTGTCGAGGGCCGGGCAGGATCGGTTCGGCGGCTACTCGTCGCGGATGTACGCCCGGAAGTCCGCCCATCGGCCGGACGGGTGGGACCTCGTCCATCTGCACGACGACGGCACGCTGCAGAGGGACTCGTTCACGCACGCCGGCGACATCACCACCCTCGGGAAGGTCGTCCGGTCGAAGTACGATTTCGGCGAGGACTCCGAGGAGTGCGAGACCTAGGCGAGGCACGCTTCCGCTCCTGCCGGATCGCGATCGGCACGTGGCCGACCTCGAGGCCCGGGGGCGGCACGACGATGAGCGCGGGGTCGAGCGACGCGAGCGAACCGGTCGTCGGCGGCGCGAGGTAGTCGCGATCGCGGGTCCAGGCCCGATGCACGAGCTCGACGCGGAGCTGGACCTCCTCGCGTTGGGCATCGGTGAGGCCGGCGTTCAGCAT
>JBEIUL010000441.1:0-2420 GCA_040374395.1 Phycisphaeraceae bacterium | reverse complement strand
CGCGGCGCCGGCGGCCACCCCCACCCGGCGGACCTCTTCGTGGTCGTGGCCCGCCCGCTCGTTGGTGAGGTTGCACGCGGTGCGGAAGCGGATCGCGAAGTTCGGGTTGTTCGCGGCCGCGGCCGGCAGCACGAAGGCGCGGCTGGCCCACGCGGTGGACTTGGTGCTCTCGACCGCGATCCAGCCCGCGCCGTTCCAGTACTCGGCGTAGAGCCGCTCGCCGCCGTCCATGCCCGCGGTGCGGCGGGCGAAGCGGAACTCGATCGAGCCGTAGCCGGTCGTGTCGACGTTCCGCTGGATCCAGCCGGTCTGCACGACGCGACCGCCGAAGCCCGAGCTGAACGCCGAGGTCGCGACCACCGAGGAGTTCGCGTTCTGCACGCTCCAGCCGCCGGCGGCCAGGTCGCCGCTCTCGAAGTTGTCGGCGAAGAGCGTGAACACCGGCGGCGCCGTCGGGGTCGCGGCGACCTGGGTCGAGTCGCCCGAGAGGTTGCCCGAGGTGTCGGCGGCGCGGATCACGTAGTAGTAGGCGGTGCCGTTCGTGACCGCGGTGTCGGCGTAGCTCGTGGCGGTCACGAGGGCCGAGGTGATCTCGGCATATCCGCTGCCGCTCGTCGTCGAGCGGTAGACGCGGTAACCGGCGAGGTCGGGCTCGGCCGAGGCGGTCCACGAGAGGTTGACGACCGCGTTGCCCGAGGTCGACGCCAGGCCGGTCGGGTTCGCGGGCGGAACGGTATCGCCCGACGGGTCAGGGGTCGCCGCGAGGGCCGCGTACGAGTCGATGCGGCCGAAGCCGAAGGTGTCGTCGAGGCCCACCGTGCCGAGGTCCTGGCAGGTCGAGCGGATGATCGACTCGACCTCGGCCGGGGTCAGCGTCGGATTCCGCGACCAGATCAGGCCGCAGAGGCCCGCGGTGATCGGGCAGGCGAAGCTGGTGCCGCTGACCGCCGCGTACGACGTGTCGCCGGCGTTGCTGGTGGTCCGGATGCTCACGCCCGGGGCCATCACGTCGACGAGCGATCCGTAGTTCGAGAACGACGCGCGGGCGTCGTTCTGGTCGGTCGCCCCGACCACGAGCACGTTGTCGTTCCGGTTGCCCGAAAGGCTGACGTTGCTGTTGCCCGCGGCCCAGACCAGCATCGCGCCCTTCGAACGCACGTAGGTACCGGTGCTGAAGACGCTCGAGCTGTTCACGCCGCTGTAGCTCACGCTCGCGACCCGGTCGCCGGCGTCGGCCGCGGTGCGGGCGGCGAGCGTCAGGTTCGAGATCGACGCGCTGCCGTCGGTCGAGTTCGTGACGCGGATCATCCGGTGGCTGAGGCTCCAGCCCACGCCCGCGATGCCGATTCCGTTGTTGCCGTTGCCGGCGGCGCTGCCCGTGCAGTTCGTCCCGTGGCCGTTGATGTCGTTGATCGCCCCGCCCGCCGACTCGGCGATGGCGACGCCCGTGGCGACGTTGAAGCCGGGCTTGCGGTTGAGCAGAAGGTCCTGGTGCGTGGTGCGGATGCCGGTATCGCAGATCGCGACGGTGACCGACGCGTCACCGGTCTCGAGATCCCACGCGGCGCACGAGTCGAGGCGGTTCGCGGCGTGGTGCCACTGGAGCGAGAAGCTCGTGTCGTTGGGGCAGCCGATCGGGTAGACCAGCCAGTCCGGCTCGACGTATTCGAAATTGCCGGTGGCCATCAGCCGGGCGGCGACGTCGTTCTCGGTGAGGCCCTTGGGGACCTTGATGAGGAACTCGTCGACCTCGCCGAAGTAGTTCTCGATCTCGTACTCGGAGACCGAGAGCAGGGCCTGCTGGGCCCGCTCGCGGGCCTGCCGCTCGGAGAGCCCGCGGGCCTTCGCGGTCTCGGGCTTGACGGGTCGGGCGGTGAGGACGCCCCGGAACTCCTGCTTCCGCGGGATCTCGACGAAGCGGTTGGACAGGTTGGGGCCACCCTGCCCGAGGGCGGCGGAGGCGGCGATGAGGGCGAGCAGGGACGCGAGACTGCGGGACGGATTCTTCATGTTCGGTCTCTCCTGGTTGGGGCAGGTCGCGGTCGGCCCGGAAGTCCGATCGCGACCTGTGCAGTGATCATGCGGCCGATTCCCCGATACGGCGTTCGGGAATCGGCCCCATGCAGGGAATAATGCCCCTTGGCGACCCCGGAGACGAGCACGACGCGCGAAAACACGGGCCGGACGGGGCGTCTGCCCCACCCGGCCCGCGGTCGCTTCCCGGTCTCTCGTGATCCGCCCGGCGGCCGGCGTCAGCCGTTCCAGTGCCGCGGCTCCGGCCCGGTGTAGGCCGAGAGCGGGCGGATGATGCGGTTGTTGCGGTGCTGTTCCATCACGTGCGAGCACCAGCCGGTGATGCGGCTCGCCACGAAGATCGGCGTGTACTGCGGCACCGGGATCCCCATGATGAAGTAGGTCAT
>JBEIUL010000463.1:0-2278 GCA_040374395.1 Phycisphaeraceae bacterium | reverse complement strand
GGGTCGACGGGCAGTACTTCACGTGGCTGACCACGAAGGTGCCCGCAGGCCCGGCGCGGTTCTCGGAGTAGACCCAGTCGCCCGTTCCGGTCGGCGGGACCTGCGTCCCGACGAGGGCGAAGTCGTCGACGATCACGTCCCACGGGGTGAGGTCAAGCGTGCCGTCGTCGTTCGTGTCGAGGTCCTGGTCGATGGCGCCCGTGAACCCGAACACGAGGAGGAAGGTCACGTTGTCCGAGTTCTCGAACGCGGTGCTCAACGGACAAATGAGGTCGGGGACCGCACCGCCGAGGGTGAAGGTCGACTTCGCTGCGAGGAAGAACCCGTCGGACGGGATGACGCTTCCGGTCAGCGGCACGACCGTCTCGATGACGCCCGAGCCCTGCACGGCGAGGCCGTCGCCGATGATGATCAGGGTGACGCCGGCGAGCTCGGTGCCGGGGGTCCCGGAGAGCTCGAAGTACTCGTCGTTGTCGGCCCCGATCTGGTCGGTGCGGACCTCGCTCATCTTGACGACGGGCACCGTGGTCGGATAGCAGGTCGACTGCGCTTCCTTCACGCAGCCGGCGTCCCAGGCCGTTTCGCAGCAGGCCGGATCGATCGCGCAGACCGAGTTGCAGCACGCCTCGTCCGAGCAGCCGGGCGTCTCGTGCACGGTCACGCAGTCGGGCCCGGTGCCGCAGACCGGCGGCTCGGGGCACGCGGGGTTCGCGGCCCCCGGGGTGTCGTCGACGACGGTCTCGAAGACGCCCGCGGTCCACGTCCCGTCGGGCACGCAGCGGAAGGCGTGGGCCGCGGGGAACTGGCCGAGCGACGGGCACTCGTTCGGGTCGTAGCTGCAGTAGGTGTCGTCGCCCCGCAGGGTGACGCCGCTGAGCACCGTGCCCCACGGCACGACGTCGGGCGTGCAGTCGTTGTCGGTGTCGATGTCCTGGTTGATGAAGCCGGTGAAGTTGGTCACCACGAGGATCGCCGAGGTCCGGTTCTCGATGAAGTTCAGGTTGCTCGCGACGAGGTCGGGCGAGCCCATCGTGAAGGTGCTCTCGGCGAGCACGAGGTAGCCGTCGGCCGGCACGATGCCGCCGCGGAGCGGCGAGGCCGAGACGATCCGACCGTCGGTGTCGCCGGGGACGCCCGCGAGCTGCAGCACCCAGAGGCCGGTGGTGCTCGTTCCGGGCGCCGCCCACAACTCGGCGTACTCGTCGTCGTCGGCGCCGCTCTGGCCGGTGCGGACCTCGTTCAGATGGACGGTGGGGTTGCCCGAGACCGTCGAGAAGAGGGCGACCGCGGCGTTGACGCACTCCTGGTCCCAGCCGACGTCGCAGCAGGTCGGGTCGGCGACGCAGACGGTGCCGCAGACCTCGGCGATGTCGCAGCCGCCGTTCGCATGGACCGTGAAGCAGCTGCCCGCGATCGTGCTGCCGCAGAACGAGCAGTCGAGGTTCGGGGCCCCGGGCGTGTCGGTCACGCCGGTCGCGAACGAGCCGACCTTCCAGGCGTCGACGTTGGCGCAGAGGTACGCCTGGCCGGGGACGAACGAGCCGTCCGGACCGACCCGGTTCATCGAGTAGACGTAATCGCCGCCGGCGGGCGGCAGCGTCGCGGTGACGAGGGCGACCTCGTCGACGATCGCCTCCCACGGCGTCAGGTCGAGCGTCCCGTCGTTGTTGGTGTCGAGGTCCTGCCCGTCGGTCCCGGTGAAGCCGCGGACGAGAAGGTGCGTGACGTTGTCGGTGTTCTCGAAGTTGAGGGCGTTCGCCGCGGTGACGAGGTTCGGCACCGCGCCGCCGAGCGTGAAGGTCGGCTCGCCCACGAGGAAGTAGCCGCTGGCCGGCATGACCTGGCCAGTGAGGCTCAGCACGCACTCGACGGCGCCCGAGCCGGCGGCCCCGTCGCCGATCACGATGTAGGTGAGCCCGTCGAGCGTGGTCCCCGCGGGGGCCTTCAGCTCGAAGTACTCGTCGTTGTCGGCGCCCGGCATGTCGATGCGGATCTCGTTGATGACCGGATCGACCGGCCCGATGCCGCACTCGGGGTTGGCGGCACCCGGGGAGTCGTCGCCGGCGACCGGATCGGCGGCGCCGATCGCCCACTCGGGGCCGTCGGCGCAGAGGAATGCATGGGCAGGGGCGGTCGGACCGTCGGGACCGACGAGGGTCGGCGTGTAGATGAAGTCGCCGACGATGCCGTCTGGGTTCGGCACGGCCACGAGGCCGACGCTCGAGACGATCTGGCCCCACGGCGTCACGTCGAGCGTACCGTCGTCGTTGGTGTCGAG
>JBEIUL010000532.1:0-1830 GCA_040374395.1 Phycisphaeraceae bacterium | reverse complement strand
CATCCTCGAGAACCCGCTGTGGTACACGGCGTACACGCCGTACCAGGCCGAGATCGCGCAGGGCCGCCTCGAGGCGCTGCTCAACTTCCAGACGATGATCAGCGACCTCACCGGGCTGCCGCTCGCGGGCGCGTCGCTGCTCGACGAGGGCACCGCCGCCGCCGAGGCGATGTCGATGTGCCTCGGGATCTCGGAGGGCGCGAAGAAGGCGTTCTTCGTCGCCGAGGATTGCCATCCGCAGACCATCGCGGTCGTCGAGACGCGGGCCCATTACCTCGGCGTGAAGGTCGTGGTCGGGAATCCGGCCGCGATCGACTTCGCGTCGCAGGCGGCCGAGGGCGGTTTCTGCGGCGTGCTGCTGCAGTACCCGACGACCGACGGCCGCATCGAGGACTATCGCGCGGTCGCCGAGAAGGCCCACGCGGTCGGCGCCCTCGTGGTCGCGGCGTGCGACCCGCTGGCGATGGTGCTGCTCGTGCCGCCGGGCGAGTGGGGCGCCGACATGGCGGTCGGCAGCTCGCAGCGGTTCGGCGTGCCGCTCGGCCTCGGCGGCCCGCACGCGGCGTTCTTCGCCACGCGGCCCGAGTACGTGCGGAAGATGCCCGGCCGCATCATCGGCGTGAGCCGCGACTCGCACGGGAACCCGGCGCTGCGGATGGCCATCCAGACCCGCGAGCAGCACATCCGCCGCGACAAGGCGACCTCGAACATCTGCACCGCGCAGGTGCTGCTGGCGGTCATCGCCGGCATGTACGGCGTCTGGCACGGGCCGGAGGGACTTCGCGCGATCGCCCGTCGAGTGCACGGCATGACCGCGTCGCTCGCCGAGAGCCTGCGGAAGCTCGGGCACGACGTCGGCGGGCGGCCGTTCTTCGATACCGTGCGGGTGAAGCTCGGCGGTGGTCTGAAGGCGACCGACGTGATCGCGGCCGCGGCCAGGCGGAAGATCAACCTGCGGAGCTACGCCGACGGAAGCCTCGGCGTCTCGCTCGACGAGTCGGTCTCGGAGTCCGACCTCGCCGACCTGCTGGCGTGCTTCGCCGGAAGCAAGCCGGCGTCGGCCCTCGGTGCGGTCGCCTCGCCGGTTCCCGCGGCGTTCCTGCGGACGACCGCGATCCTCTCGCACCCGGTCTTCCATCGCTTCCACGCCGAGCACGAGATGCTGCGGTACATGACGCGGCTGGTGTCGCGCGACCTGAGCCTCGCCCACTCGATGATCACGCTCGGCTCGTGCACCATGAAGCTGAACGCGACGAGCGAGATGATCCCGGTGACGTGGCCCGAGTTCGGCCGCATCCACCCGTTCGCCCCCCGCGAGCAATGGAAGGGCTACGCCGAGATGTTCGCGAGCCTCGAGCGGTGGCTCTGCGAGGTCACCGGTTTCGCGGCGGTCTCGCTGCAGCCGAACGCCGGCAGCCAGGGCGAGTACGCCGGCATGCTCGTGATCCGCGCCTACCACGACCACCGCGGCGACACGCACCGCGACGTGTGCCTGATTCCCGAGTCGGCCCACGGGACGAACCCCGCGACCGCGGTCGTCGCGGGCATGCGGGTGGTGCCGGTGCGTTGCGACGAGAACGGCTACATCGACGTCGCCGACCTCCGCGAGAAGGCGAAGGCGAACGCCGACCGCCTCGCCGCGGTGATGGTGACCTACCCGTCGACCGCGGGCGTCTTCGAGGAAGGCATCCGCGAGGTCTGCGAGATCGTGCACAAGCACGGCGGGCAGGTCTACATGGACGGCGCGAACATGAACGCCCAGGTCGGGCTCACCAGCCCGGGCGAGATCGGCGCCGACGTCTGCCACCTCAACCTGCACAAGACCTTCTG
>JBEIUL010000392.1:0-2827 GCA_040374395.1 Phycisphaeraceae bacterium | reverse complement strand
CCCCCCCCCCCCCCCCCCCCTTTTAACCCCCCCCCCCGCAACCCGAGATTCGCCTTTGTGAGTGGAGTTCAGACGTGTGCTCTTCCTATCCCATCCTGGGCGGTCGCGCCCCGCCCCCCCCCAGTGACCGGCACGGCGTCCGTCGCGAACCCCGCCGCCTTCCTCGCTTCTCAGTACACCTCGAGCATGCACCGGTGCGTCGCCCGGATCCGCCGCTTGAAGTGCTCGTCGGTCCAATCGGCCGGGTCGAGGCCGGCGATCTCGTCGGCCACGGTCAGGTAGCCGCGGTGGAGGCCGCGCTTGGCCAGCGTCGAGAAGATGCCCGTCTGCATGCCGGCGAGGCCGCAGATGTAGATCAGCGTGCGGTCGGACTGGAAGAGGTCGGCGAGGCGTTCGAGTCCCCGATCCACGTAATGGTGGACGTACTCGCCCTTTCCGCCCTCGAGCCTCAGCTCGCGGCTGATCACCGGGTGGTAGGTGAAGTTCGGGTGGGCGGCCGCCAGGGCCCGGATCTCGGCGTCGTAGAGCAGGTCGCTGGTGTACGGCGACCCCATGAAGAGGTCGATTCGGCTCGTGCACCGGGTCCAGCCGGCCCGGAAGGGCGACCCCTCGGGTGGGCCCTCGAGCAGTTCCTTCAGGAACCCCCGGAAGGGGGCGATGCCGGTTCCGGTGGCGAAGAAGGCGTAGTCGTGGGCGTTCGGGTCGGTCGGCAGGATGAACCGCTTCCCGTTTGGGCCCGAGACCGCGACCGGGTCACCAGCCTTCAGGTCGCAGAGGTGGTTGCTGCAGGTCCCGAGGAGGAGGCGGTGGTCGGCGGGATCGTCGCCCTCCCGCTGGGGTTCGCGCTCGGCGATGAGCCGCTTCGGGGTGGTGGCGATGACCCGGCCGTGGCCGTCCTCGCCCCAGGTCGGGCTGGCGAGCGAGTAGAGCCGGACCTTGTGCGGCTTCCCGTTCCCGTCGGTCCCGGGCGGGACGACCCCGAAGCTCTGGCCCGCGCGGAACGCGCCGGCGAGGGGCGTGCCGGTGACGTCGATCTCGACGTGGCGGATGAACGACGCCGACTTCGACTTGGTGCAGAGCCGGCTCGCCCGGATGGTCGCGGTGACCGGCGCGGTCGGCGGCACGACGTGCATGCGGACCTCGGGCAGCGTCGGCTCGCCGGCGAGGTGTGGATGGCTGGGGGACGAGGCGGTCATGTGAAGGTGGAACGATAGCCGCGCGGCGGCGTCGCGCAGGCCCCGCGCATCCCGATATCCGCTAGCATCCGGGCCGCCGGAAGCCCGCGACGGACCGCGGGAAATCTTCACGGCAATGTGCAGGGTTTTCGCAGGCTCCTCCGATGGAAAAGGGGCTTGCGGCGGACGCCGGAACGCCGGCGTCCCGGCCGCAGGAACGACTCCCATCACCGACGGTTCCAAGGACGGAACTCCATGAGCGACTGCTTCCGGATCGAGGGCGGACGACGTCTCGCGGGCCGCGCCCGCATCGAGGGCTCGAAGAACGCGGCGCTGCCGCTGTTGGCGGCGTCGCTGCTCACCGAGGAAGCGGTCACGCTGCGAAACGTGCCGTGCCTGAGCGACGTGACCAACATGGTCCGCCTGCTGCGGGACCTCGGCGTCGACGTCGACGGTGACTGCGGCACGGTGCGGCTGCGGAGCATGGACCCGAACGCGGTCCACGCCGGCTACGACCTGGTGAAGTCGATGCGGGCGTCGATCTGCACGCTCGGGCCGCTCGTGGCCCGGCGGAAGCGGGCGGTGGTCTCGATGCCGGGCGGGTGCGCCTTCGGCTCGCGGCCGATCGACCTCCACCTGCGGGGCCTCGAGGCCCTTGGGGCGAAGGTCGAGCTCAAGGGCGGCGACATCGTGGTGACCGCCCAGCGGCTGCGGGGCGAGACGATCTTCCTCGGCGGGCCGAACGGCTCGACGGTGCTCGGCACGGCGAACGTGATGTGCGCGGCGGCGCTCGCCGAGGGGCGTACGGTGATCGAGTGCGCGGCGTGCGAACCCGAGGTCGTCGACCTCGCGAACCTGCTGAACGCGATGGGGGCCCGGATCGAGGGCGCCGGCTCGCCCCGGCTCGTGATCCACGGCGTCGACGAGCTCGGCGGGGCCGACCACACGGTCATGCCCGACCGGATCGTGGCCGGAACCTATGCGGTGGCCGCGGCGATCTCGAACGGCGACTGCATCTTCGACGACTTCCCCTACGACGTGATGTTGGCGGCGGTCGACCGCTTCCGCGAGATCGGCGTCCTCGTCGAGCGGCTCGATCTCTCGCAGGATCCGCTGCACTGCACGGTGCGGGTGACCAGCGAACGCCGGCTGCGGCCCACGCAGATCACCACGCAGCCGCACCCGGGTTTCCCGACGGATCTCCAGGCCCAGTTCATGGCCTTGCTGTGCTTCGCCGAGGGCAACTCGGTCATCACCGAACGGATTTATCCCGATCGCTTCATGCACGTGCCCGAGCTGGTGCGCATGGGAGCGAAGATTTCGCAGCAGGGTTCGACGGCGATGGTCGAGGGCGTGCGGGCGCTGCGCGGCACGCAGGTGACCGCGACTGACCTGCGGGCCTCGGCCAGCCTGATCCTGGCTGGGCTCGCGGCCGAAGGCGAGACCACCGTCACCGAGATCCACCACCTCGACCGCGGCTACGTGCGGATGGAGGAAGTGCTGAACCTGCTCGGTGCGAAGATCGAGCGGCTGCGTTCGACCGAGGTCGAGCCGAAGCCGATGGTGCTGCCGGCCGAGAGTGAGCCGCGCGAGACGGCGAAGGCCGACGAGGCCGAGGACGCCCCGCCGCCGACGTTGTTTGGGTGAGTGGG
>JBEIUL010000050.1:0-9876 GCA_040374395.1 Phycisphaeraceae bacterium | reverse complement strand
GCGTCGCTGGCGTGGAAGCGGCTGTTCGCCCTGGACGCGGCGGGATTCATGGCGAAGTCGCAATTGCTGTACCCCCAGGCCCGCTCGATTTTCGAGTTCCTGGCCGAGACCGGCGAGCTCGGGGACTTCTACGCGGCCCTGTGCGAGGTCTCGATTGGCCTGTCCAGGGACAATCGCGACCTCGCCGGCGAACGGGCCATCGAGCGGGCGTTCGGCCGGCCGCTCGCCGAGGTCGAGCGGGACTGGAAGCGTTGGGTCAAGGACCGCGGGCCGATCGACGACACCATCGGCCCCGGGGACGGCGCCCTCGGCATCGAGGCCGCCGACGAGGCGGACGGGGCGCGGATCAAGCAGACGCTGCCCCGGTCGGCGGCGCGGGCCGGCGGCCTGCGGATCGGGGACGTGATCGTGGGGATCGACGGCAAGCCGGTCCGCTCGACCCGCGAACTGCGGCTGGCGGTCGCCGGGAAGTCGGCCGGCGACACCGTCTCGGTGCGGTTTCGGCGCGGCGAGGAGTACGGCGAGACGCCGGTCACGCTCCGGCCCCAGGGGTCTCGGACGCCCCCGGGCTGAGCGGTTCCCGTATCCTTCGCGAACGATGACGTCAGGCAGCGATGAGAGGGCGACAGCGGGCGGGATCGGCACGGACGGGAGTCCCCCGAGGGGCGGGTTCCGGCGGTTCTTCTTCCGCGGGCTCGGAGTGCTGCTGCCGACGGTCCTGACGCTCTGGCTGCTCTCGGTCGCGTACCAGTTTGTGAACGCGAAGATCGCGGCGCCGATCGACGCCGGGGCCCGCTGGATGCTGGTGTCGCTCAGCGGCGAGGGCATGCCTCTGGAGCCGGTTTTCCGGGCCGATGCCGCGACCATCGATTCCGAGGTCGCCAAGGCGACGCGACCCGGCCGCAACCCGCCTCCGCGGGCCGAGATCGATCGCGATCTGCGGGCCCGAGAGGTCGAGCGGTGGTGGGAGGAGCGTTGGTACACCGCCCCGTTCGGCTTCGTCGTCGCCCTGATCCTCGTCTGGCTCGTCGGCACCCTCGTCGGCGGGTACGTGGGCAAGATCGCCTTCCGTGGTCTCGAGAGGCTGCTGCATTCCGTACCAATCGTCCGGAACGTATATCCCCAGGTGAAGCAGTTCGTCGGCTTCTTCCTGGGGGATGGCGACGACGAGGCCAAGAAGTCGAAGCCGACCCGTGTCGTGCTCGTCCCCTGGCCGCGGCCCGGAATGTGGGCGATCGGCCTCGTGACCGGGCCCGCCCTTCCCGCGGCCGAGCGGGAGCCGGGCGACTCGCTCACCGTGTTCGTCCCCGCCTCGCCGCCGATCAGCGGCTTCACGATGACCGTCCCGAAGTCGGAAGCGATCGAGCTTCCGATGTCGATCGATGAGGCCCTCCGATACCTCGTTTCCGGCGGCGTGCTCGTGCCGCCGTCCTCATCCGGTCCCGCAACTCCCCCCCGCCTACCCTGACGCCATGCAGATCACCATCAGCGGCAAGCATCTCGAGATCACCCCCGCCATCGACGAGTACATCCGCCGGAAGGCCGATCGGCTCGTTCGGCACCTCGCGGACCGTCTCCAGTCGGTGACCTTCGTCATCGAGAAGGAACCGCACCACAAGGGCTACCACGTGGAGGTCAAGACCGACGTGGCGGGTCACGAGGATTTCATCGCGAATCAGCGGCACGACGACCTGTACGCATGCATCGACCTGGTGATGGACCGGGCCGACCGGCAGATCACCGACTGGAAGAACCGGATCCGCGACCATCGGCACTGAGCCGCCCCCGAGGACATGACCATGAAACTCAGCCAGATCGTCGTCCGGAAGGCCATCCTGCCCGACCTCGCCGCAGCCAAGCGGAACGATGCGATCAAGGAGCTCGTCGATGCCCTCGTCGCCGCGGGCACCATCGGGCCGGAGCTCCGCGACCCGTTCGCCAAGGCGGTGATCCAGCGGGAGGAGCGCGGCTCGACGGGCTTCGGCCACGGGGTCGCCGTGCCGCACGTGAAGCATGCGTCGGTGAAGAAGCTCGCGGTCGCGATCGGGATCTCGCGGGCGGGAATCGACTTCAACGCCCTTGACCGTCAGCCTGTCCATTCGATCTTCCTGCTGCTCTCGCCGGAGGACCGACCCGAGGAGCACCTCGACGCGATGGAGGCCCTGTTCGGCCAGCTCGGCCAGGACCGCTTCAGGCGGTTCCTCAAGCAGTCGAAGGGCGTCGAGGATGTCCTCACGCTGCTCGAGGAGGCGGACGCGGGTACCCCGTCCCGTTGAGCCACGCGTGCGGCGGGAACGGGTCACGATCGCGAACCGGCTGGGCCTGCACGCGAGGCCGGCGATGACGTTCGTCGAGCGGGCGAGCGGTTTCGCGGCGGAGGTGACCGTGCGGCGGACGGACTCCGACGAGACGGTCGACGGAAAGTCGATCATGCAGATGCTGATGCTCGCGGGAACGTGCGGGACGGAGATCGAGATCACCGTGGACGGGGCCGATGAGGGGGACGCGATCGCAGCGCTGGTCGCGCTGGTACGGGCGGGATTCGGCGAGGAGGAGTGATCGGTCTCGCAGCAGGCTGGACAGGCCAGCCGAACTTCCGACGGGCGGCGATGGTCCGTTGCGGCCCGAGAACCGGCTGCCGCTCCACGCCTGGACAGGCCATCCGCGGTCTCTCAAGCAGGAACGGCGATCGCCGCTCGACTCTGGACAGGCCAACCGCGGACCAATCGCGGACTTTTCCCTCGCCGCGAATTCCTGCGCCGAACGGGACAGCGAACGGAGCCTTTCCTGCACACCGGGGGAGTGCCAAGCGCCGGTTCCTTCCTCCGCTCACCTTGAGCGGGCGGAATGACAACCAGCTCCCGCATGGAGCAATTGGCACTCCCGACAAGTTCGGAGAGAACGGCCGCGAGTGGACGTGGGCACGAGCACGTGTCGCCCTCGATTTTGTCCCCTCAGATAGCGCCTGGAGCTGACGCCTAAGGATCCCACTGAGTCCCTCGATCCCGTCCCGCGCGAAGATGCGTCGCTCGGCGTTCCTCGGAATCTCGCTTACGCCACCTCTCAAGCCGCAAGAGACGATCGAGCAGACGCGGCCGGGATGGATCGATCCAGCCCGTCTTGTCCGGGCGTCGAATCCGCCCCTGGCGGTCGATCCAGTCGACAAACGTGACAAGCGAGCACGCCGCCGACATCACCATCGCGGATGGCTCTCTCCAGGGATTCGCGTGGCGCGGCGAAGCGGAGCGGGGCAGCTCGGGTGGACGCCTGCGGACGAGGGATTCCCGGCAGTGACCCGATTGCGCATCGACCCGGCCGGGCGCGGGAATGATCGATGGCCCCTCGGACGCGGTGGGGATCGGTTCACGGGCCGGAAGCGGCAGGCGTACCTTCGAGGAGTCGAGTGACGCCACTTCCTCGTTGTCTTGCGGATGGCCCGATCGAAGGGCGATCGCCTCTCGCCACGCCCGCTCGTGGACGCCTCGGGAGATCCTCTCGGTCCACGCCTCATCGCCCATCGCCCGGATGTCCGAACCGGGATCACATGGCATCGCCGGCGCAAGGAGGGCGAGGCGGTACGTTTCGACGCCCTGTCGAAGGCGTCCGTCGGCGATCGCCGCGGAGATCGCGGCGATTCGCCGCCCCATTGAAGTCCTCGGCGAATCCAGCAACTCCGCCTCGGCACCGCAATGGACGGGGTTCAGGAGGATGTACGCCGCCTGCATCAGCACCGAGGACTCCTCATGGCATCCGATTGATCGGTACCTGCCCTGCCACGCGTGTCCTGACTGATCCTCCTCCCGGTTCCACATCCGTGAGCACGGCTCCTTCCAGAGCTTGTGAAACCAGCCGAGATCCGCGAGCCGGGACCGCCAATCCGCGATACGCGAGGGGTTCCGGACCGCGGCTTCCACGACATCGTTCAAGGCACCTCTCACGGGAGCGCCCGGCCTCGCCAACCAACGCCGGGCGACCTCCTCGTCGGCCCACGCGAGCGGGAGGTCAGGATGGGTCCGCAGCAGGAGATGCACGTGGTTCCTCATCACCGCGAAGTCACATACGTCAATCGCGAAGATTCGCGTGAGTTGGTCCAGCCTCTGGACGACCCACCTGCACCTCTGGAGAGACTCGATCAGGGATTCCCCTCGCACGCACCTTGAAATGCAGTGATAGACACCGCTGACAAACGGGTTGACTTGCTGACGTCTCGGATATCCCACGAATCCCCCTCGCCGCGAAGGCACGGCTCCGACCGGGGTCGAAGCACCACGGCCGCCAATCTAGCCGGGAAAATCGGCCCTCCGGAAAGCAAGAAGAATTTCGGCCTGTCCAAAGAAGGGGGGAATCCCGCCCGGCTCAGCGAGCGACTCGCTCATGCCGATTCTCGCGGCCCATGAGTCCCGCGACCGCGTCGACCGGGGAGAGCGAGCCCGCGAGGATCCGCTCGACGGCGAAGCAGATTGGCATGTCCACACCGACGCGACGGGCCCAATCGCCGACCGCAGCGGCGGTGGGAACGCCTTCTACGACGCTCGACATGGCGGCCAGCGCGTCGGCCGGTGCCTGGCCCCCGCCGACGAGCTGGCCAAACGTTCGGTTTCGTCCCTCCGGCGAGAAGCAGGTCGTCGCAAGATCACCAACGCCGGCGACGCCGAAGAACGTCTCCGCCTTCGCACCGAGCGCGACGCCGAGCCGGGCGATCTCGGCAAGTCCACGGGCGAGCAGCGCTGACTTCGCGTTGTTGCCGAGACCGAGGCCGTCGATCATTCCGGCTGCGATCGCGACGACGTTCTTGACGGCACCGGCGAGCTCCACGCCCAGCAGGTCATCGCTCGCGTAGATCCGTGTCCAGGGCGAAACGCACAGGTCGCGGCAATTTTCGGCGAACTCCCGATCGTCGGAGGCGACGACAAACACGGCTGGAAGACGGCGGGCGAGTTCGGCGGCTATCGAAGGGCCGCTCAGGGTCGCGATGAGCCGGTCTCCGCCTGCGGATCGGAGAATCTCGCTCGGCCGCATGCGACTTACGGTCTCGAGGCCCTTGGCGACGTTGAGGATCGCGGCCCCTCGGGGAATGTCGCGCGAGATCCGCCCGATGGTGGACCGGATGTACTGGGTCGGGATCGCGTTCACCACGAGCTCGGCCCCGTCCAGGGCCGAGGCAGGGTCCGAGGTCACGTCCACGGAATTGGACAGGCCAAAGCCGGGCAGTCGGGGCGAGGTGCGGGCCGTGGCGAGCCGCTCCGCCCCGCCAAGCGGGCACCACAAGGAGACCTCCCGACCGCCCCCCCCCGCCGCGAAGGCGAGCAGGTCAGCCATCACGAGGCCCATCTGTCCGTCACCGAGGATCGCCACGCGTCGAACCGTCATCGTCCGGGCAGCATACGGCCGCCATCCGGCGCCTTCCGAGGTGCTACCCTTTCCGCCAGTTCGACCGAGTTCATCCCCGAAACGCCGCCCCTCGACCCTCCACCCCCCGATGTCCGACCTTTCCCTCGCGACCGCCGACCAGGACCGCATCCCCGGGGATACCTCCGAGGCCCCCGCCCGCCTCGAGCGGCGGCTCTTCATCGCCCTCGTGGGCGGCGTCCTCCTCCTCGCCTCCTGGATCGGACAGATCGCCCTCGGTGTCGAGAGCGTCGTGGCCGCGATCCCCGCCGCGATCGGGGCCTTCATCCTCTTCGTACCGCTCGCGAAGGGGGCGATCGAAGAGATCAAGTCCGGCAACGCCTCGAGCGACTGCCTCGCTGCCCTCGCGGTGCTGGCCGCGATGGCGAACAACATGTTCCTCGCAGCGGGCTTCCTCGCGTTCTTCCTGTGGCTCTCGGAACTCATCCTGTCCCGAACCGCGTGGGGTGCGCAGCGGGCGATCCGCGAGCTCGTCGAGCTGACCCCCGACGAGGCCCGCGTTGTGCAGTCCGACGGCTCCGAGCGAACTCTGCCCGTCCGGCAGGTCCAGAAGGGCATGGTGGTCCGGGTCCGGCCCGGCGAGAACCTGCCGGTCGACGGCCGCGTCGTGAAGGGCTCGACGAGCATCAATCAGGCCTCGCTCACGGGCGAGGCGGTCCCGATCGAGGCCCAGGCCGGCACCGAGGTCTTCGCGGGCACCACCAACCTCACCGGGCAGATCGAGGTGGAAGTCACCGCGGTCGCCGGCGAGTCGACGATCGGCAAGGTCGAGAAGCTCATCCGGGAGGCCGAGAGCGCGAAGGGCGTCCACCAGGAACTCATCGAGCGGTTGGCCCAGTACTACGTGCCGGTCGTGCTCATGGTCGCGTGCCTGGTGTGGTTCTTCACGACCCGCAGCGCCGACGAGGCGACGCGTGGCGAGGCGGCGACGCGGGCGATCACCGTGCTCGTCGTCACCGCCCCGGGGGCCCTGCTCATCGCCTACCCGACCGCCATGGTCGCGGCGTTCGCGGCGGCGGCCCGCGTGGGCATCCTCATCAAGCAGACGAAGACCCTCGAGGCGGCGGCGACCGTCGACACCGTCGTTCTCGACAAGACGGGAACGCTCACGACCGGGAAGTTCGCGGTCAGCCGACTCGCCCCGGCCGAGGGCGTCGAGGGTGCGGCCCTCCTGCAGGCCGCGGCCGATGCCGAGCAAAGCTCGAACCACCCGCTCGCCCGATCGATCCTCGAGACCGCGACGCGGGCCCGGATCACGCCGGCCGCGATCAGCGGCTACCGCGAGGTTCACGGCCGCGGAGTCCAGGCCGAGACCGCGGCGGGAACCCTGCACGCCGGGCGCTCGGCGTGGCTCGTCGAGCTCAACCCGTCGATCGCCCCGCTGGTCGCCGCGGTCGAGGAGAAGATCGACGGCATGTCGGGCGTGCACGTCATGCTCGGCGACCGCTACCTCGGGGCGGTCGGCCTCGAGGACCGCCTCCGCCGCAATGCCCCCGAGGTCATCACGCGGCTCCGCGAGCTCGGTGTCCGCCGCATCGCGATCTTCACCGGCGATCGCCTGCCGGTGGCCAAGCGGGTCGGCCAGTCGGTCGGCGTCGATGCGATCGAGGCCGAGTGCCTGCCCGAGGAGAAGCACGCCGAGCTGAAGTACCTCCTCCAGAAGGGCCACCGCTGCCTCGTGGTCGGCGACGGCATCAACGACGGGCCGATCCTCGCCAGCGCCGACGTCGGCGTGGCGATGGGCCTCTCCGGCTCGGACATCGCGACGAACAGCGCGGGCGTCGCCCTCATGAACGACGACCTGCGGCTTGTGCCGTTCCTCGTCGAGATTGCCCTGCGGACCCGAGCGATCGTGACGCAGAACATCGTCGCGGCCCTCGTCCTTGCGGTGATCGGCCTCGCCCTCGCCGCGACCGGCCAGATCCAGATCTGGGTCACGCCGTTCTACCAGGCCGCCGCGTACATCTTCGTCATCGCCAACTCGCTGCGGCTGGTTCGGTTCGGCGAGGACTTCGCCGACGCCGAGCAGCTCCGCCGCGAGGCGGAGGCCGCGAGGGCGGTGAAGCCGGTCCGCGGCAAGGCCCCCGCCGCGACCGCCTGACTGCCATGCGCTGCCCCTCCTGCGGCATCGATCGCGACAAGGTCATCGACAGCCGGGCCGCCGACGACGGCGCCGCGATCCGCCGCCGCCGCGAGTGCGAGGAGTGCGGACGGCGGTTCACGACCTACGAGCGGATCGAGCGGGCGGCCCCGCTCATGGTCGTCAAGCGGGACGGTACGCGGGTGCCCTTCGACACCGACCGGCTCGCCCGGGGCGTCCTCATCGCCTGCGGCAAGCGGCCGATCCCCGTGGTCGACCGCGAGGCGCTGGTCCGCGAGGTCGAGGAGAGCCTGCAGCGCGACTTCGAGAAGGAAGTCGAGAGCCGCGAGATCGGTCGCCGCGTCGCCGCCCGGCTGCGGGACCTCGATCCGATCGCCTACATTCGCTTCGCGAGCGAGCACTACGACTTCAAGAGCCTCGATGACCTGATCGACGCCGCGAGTCGCCTGCGCGACCAGCCGAGGGACCTGCCGAACCAGAGACCGCTGTTCCCGGAAGGGCAGGCGTGAGCGGCCGGCATCCGCTCATCGAGGCGGCGAAGTACTTCGAGGTCGAGAAGGTCGAGTCGCTGCTCACGGCCGGTGCCGATCCAAACGTCGCTGACGAGAACGGCTTCACCCCGCTCCACGCCGCTGCGTGGAGCGGGCGATGACGAGGGGACGGACCAGCCGACCGGTCGGATCATCGCAGCCCTGCTCCGGGTGGGGGCCGATCCGCATGCCCGCCATGCGGATGGCTGGACCCCACTGCATCACGCGGTCGAGGGCGACGCCCCGAACGCCACCGCGGTCCGATTCCTGCGCGCGGCGGGTGCCGATCCCGACGCGAGGGATGACGCCGGGCGCACGCCGCTCCACGCGGCGGCCGATCAGTCAGGGCAGGAGCGAGCCTTGGAGTGTGTGCGGTTGCTGCTTGCGGCCGGCGCCGACCGGACCATTCGCGATGGCGCGGGCAAGACCGCACTCGACCTGGCGCGGGAGTCGGAGGCCAGCTGGGAGGACGTGGTGGCCGCGGGGCCGACCGAGTTCCCGCCGGTCCCTCGCATGGCGCCCGAACAGATAGCCGCGATTTTGGCCCTGAGCCTTGGACAGGCGAGAGAGGTCGTGCGATGCATCGGGGGAGATGAGTCCTTCCGGTAAGTCCATCTCCTTCCGGGGCTTGAGCGACCGCAATCAGCCATTCCTGTTGAGCCGCTACAGGTCTCGAGTTCGAGACCTCGTTCTTGGACAGGCCAAATCCGGTTCTGGTCACATCCGGTTTGGACAGGCCAATACGGTCCGGCCAATACGGTCCCTCGCTCCGTACTTCTGGACAGCCCAACACCGTCTGCTGGACAGGCTAACGCCACCTACCCCGTCTTCCGAGATGGCCGCCGCCCTCCTCGATGGGACTCGAGACAGGAGAGCGTCGTCGGGAACGGGCGATCCTCACCGTCCTCCATCCTGCTGCCCGTGCTAGACCGGCCAACTTGCCCGTTGGACAGGCCAAACTCGCTGGCCAAACTCGCTCTTGGACAGGCCAAACTCGCTCGCTGCGGTCATGCCACCCCTCGGTCCGGGGACGCAATCCGCAATCCCGCCACCGGCGGTCCCAGCCGCCGCCCCCTTGGGTGGAATCACGCCGCGGCGGCGCGTGCCTCAACGTGCCTCAAGGGCGATCCGCGGAAAGAGCACCTCCTTGACCAGCCGGATGAGCTCGTCGCGGATGTGCGGCAGGTAACTGATGGCGCAGACGATCCGCAGCGACGCGAGGAAGTACCGGTTGGCGTCGAAGAACTCCCGCTCCTCCGGGGGGCGTCCCGCGAAGTAATGGGCCACGAAGCTCTCCCAGAACTCCACGCCCCGCGCGGCGTCGATCTTCGTGGCCAGCTGGCACATCCCCAGCTCGGGCACGCCGTAAATCATGTAGATCAGGCCGATGTCGAAGAAGTTGCTCCCGATCGAGAAATCGCCCATGTCGATGATCACCAGCTCGCCGTCCTGCACCATGATGTTGCTCGAGTGCAGGTCGAAGTGCACGCAACCGTCGGCGTCGGGAACCGCGTCGAGCCGCTCCAGCAGCAGCGAGATCTCGGCCGGGGCAAAGACCCCCCCAAGCCGGTTGATGTAATCGCGGATCCGGTCCTTCAGGGGCGGCAGGACCGCGGGATCGCCCTTCGCCGCATGCAAGCCCGTGGCCAGGTCGGCGAGCCGCTTCGCGTGCAGGTCGATCCGCTCCGGTTCCCGGCGGATCACCGCGCTGAAGAGCTCGGCGTTCAGCAGCTCGAACACGATGCCCGAGCGGGAGCCGCAGGTCACCACGTCGTAGGAGATCGCGGTCGGGATGCCCAGGACGAACGCGGCCTTCGCGTACTTCTTCTCCTGCTC
>JBEIUL010000443.1:0-2385 GCA_040374395.1 Phycisphaeraceae bacterium | reverse complement strand
GTCGAGCAGGATGTCGCCCCGCGACGCGTCGGGCCGCGAGCGGACGATCCGGCGGACCTCGTGGCCGCCGGTCGAGAGGAACGCGCAGAGCTGGCTTCCGACGAGGCCCGAGGCCCCGCTCACCGCGATCCGCAGCGGCTCGCGCGAGAGTTCGGCATGCCGCCGCAGGTCGATCGCCATGCGGCGGTGCCGCCAGGCGAAATCACGCTTCAGCACGCGATCGATCGCGAATCCCGCCAGGAGGTTCCCCAGCTTCCCGCCCTTCAGCCGGAACTCGATCTCGTCGCGCAGTTCGCTCTCGTCGGGCCGGCCCTCGACCGGCCGGAACGAATGCCGATGCCGCCACGCCGCGAACGGGCCGCGTTCCATCACGTCGACGAAGCCACGACCGGGCTCGACCGACTCGTGGCGGGCGACCCATTCGGTCCGGAACGGTCCGACCGGGATCGACAGCGTGACGCGCGAACCCTCGCTCACCGGCGGGGCGTCGCCCTTCGCCGTGACGCCGCTCCACGGCGGGACCAGCCGCTCGAGCGCCCCGCGTCGGAAGTGCCACGCCGAAAGCGACGGCGCGGGCACGTCGAGTCGGCTCGACCGTTCGAATCGTCGGGCGTCGCTCATCGAGCCCACAGCGTATCCGCCCGGGCAGGCCCGAGCCGCTCGCCGCGGACGAGAACCTCGCGGACGTGCACGAACGCCGCCCGGTCCTTCGCCTGCCGTTCCGGCCCCCGCTTCCGCATCGCCGCGAGCACGACGCCCATCCGGGGATTCCGGGCGAGCACCGGCTCGTGGCGGGCCAGAAATGCCCAGTAGAGCGGCGTCAGCGGGCAGTCCTTCGCGGGATCGAACCTGCATCCCTCGCAATAGTCGCTCATCTTCGCGAGGTACCCCGCCCCGCTCACGTAGGGCTTCGTGGTCATCGTCTCGCCCGCCGCGAACGTGCCCATCCCAAGGACGTTCGGCTCGACGACCCAGTCCCACGCGTCGGCGTAGGCGATCCAGAACCAGTCGGTGAGCTCGCGAGGCCGCACGCCGACGAGCGTCGCGATGTTCGAAAGGACCATCAGCCGCGTGATGTGGTGGCTCCATCCCTCGGCCCAGACGTCGGCGACCACGCGGTCGAGGCAGTTGAGCCCGCTCGGCTTCGCCCCGTCGGGCCACGCCTCGCCCCAGAAGGCCGCGGGAAGCGGAAGGTCGGCCGAGAGCGCGTCGGGAGCCCCGCCGCCGTCGACGCCCGCGGGCGGAGAAGGCGTCTTACCCTTCGCGGGCAGACCGGCCCGGCCGGGCTTCCGTTCGCACGTCGCCTCGACGGCGAGGCCGGTCCGGAAGCCATCGGTCGCCTCGTGGACGTGCCGGACGAATTCACGCCAGCCGAGGATCTGCCGGATGAAGCCCTCCTGGCTCGCGAGCGGCAGCCGACTTCCGGCGGCGTCGGCGACCACGCGGCTCGGCAGCAGCCGCAAGAGGTTCATCGCCGGCGAGATGCGGGTGTGGAAGAGGCCGCGGCTCTTGACGCTCATCGCATCCTCGAACGGGCCGAAGTGCGTGAGGCACTCGCGACGGGCCCATGCCCAGAGCTCGTCCACCTGCTCGCGGGTCTCGGGAATCGTGGCGAGATCAAGTTCCCCCGGATGGCTCGCGAATCGTTCCGCAATCTCCTTCGCGAGTTCCTTCCTCAGCGGCGAGGCGGGAAACCGTGGCGGCTCGGGCGCCGCGGGCGTGCCCGGCCACGACTGGCGGTTCTCGGCGTCGAAACTCCACGCCCCGCCGACCGGCTTGCCCTTCTCGACGAGGATTCCGGTGCGCTTGCGGACGGTGCGATAGAAGGTGTCCATCCGGTAGGGCGGCTTGCCCTTCGGGAACGACGCGTGGAAGTCCTCGCTCGTGGTGAGCCAGCCCTCGTGCGGCACGATCTCGACGGCGCCGCTCGCGACGAGCGGCGCGAGCTCGGCCCGGAGCTCGCGCTCGGCCGGCTGCATGAGCCGCACGCGGCGATTCACCCGGGTGAACCGCTCGACCGCCTCGACGATCGGACCGTCGGTCGACTCGTACCGGACGCAGCGGCCGTCGGCCGCCGCCTCGAGGGCGAACGCCCGCATCGAGAGCAGGATCCATCCGAGCCGCTGCCGGTGGTACGGCCGGCGCGAGAGCCACTCCTGGCTCTCGACGAGCAGGATGCCCGCGTTCCGGTCGCGGGCGAGCGGGCCGATCGCGAGCGTGAGCTGGTCGGGGGCGACAAGCACCCAGCCGGAAACCGTGCGGCTGCTGACCGAGCGACGGGCGAGTTCCTCTCGGAAATGGGCCACGGCCGGGCTTCGCCGGACCCGCCCCTCGGGATTCTCGCCCCGCTCTTCCGGTTTCGCGGGAACCCTACAATCCCGGCCC
>JBEIUL010000170.1:0-5722 GCA_040374395.1 Phycisphaeraceae bacterium | reverse complement strand
GGAGGGTCAGGTACCGCTCGGCCATCGCCGTGCCGCCCCAGACCTGGCATCGCTGGAGGGCGACGAGGAAGTCGCGCCGCGCCGAGCGTCCCTCCTCGCTCGCGTCGAGCGACGGCAGCTCGCGCAGGCCGCGGCTGACGAGGGCCGCGAGACGCCGGGCCCGGGCCCGACCGCCGACTCCGGACGATCGGGTCTCGAGCAGGAGCCGACGCACCAGCCGCTCGCCGCCCGCGTCGATCTCGATCTCGTCGTCGTCCTCGATGCGGGCGAGCAGCCGCGGATCGGCCGCGAGCCGACGCCCCTGGTCGAACGCGTCGACCGACCGGCCGTAGCCGCGGGCCTCGAGGCCGCGGACCGCCGCGTCGATCGCCTCGAAGGTCACCGGCACGAGCCCCCGCTGGTACGCGAACCCGAGCAGCACGAGGTCGGTCACCCGCTCGGTGAGGAACCTCGCCCGCGTCGCCGCCGCGAACGGGGCCGCGACGGTGTGCTCGGCGAGCGTCACCGACGCGATCGTCTCCTGCAGGGCCCGGATCGCCTCGGCGCTCGACTCCTCGAACTGGTCGTCGAGCTCACCGCGATTCACGATGGCCGCGGTGCGTTCCGCCGACGCCACGCGCAAGGCCGGATCGGGCCCGATGGCCCGCAGGGCCTCGACGGCATCGATGCCGAGCAGGAGATCGCACTCGCCGTAGGGAATCGCCGGCGGAAACTCGGCATGCGGATCGCGGGTGAAGAGGACCTGCGCCCACGCCCGCCGCCCCGGCCCGATCGGCGCCGTCGAGTGTACGCACTGCACCCGGTAGCCCATGAGATGCCCCGCCTCGACGAGGATCGACGCGACGACGCCCGGCGCCTCGCCTCGCCAGCCGGCCAGGTGCGCCCGCCACGCCCCGCTCGTGCCGTGCACCGGCCGCGGCGGCGCGAGGCCACCGCTCGCGCCGGGGCCGCCGAACGCCGGCGGCCGCGAGCGCACGATCTCGACCTGCTCGAGCACCGGCCGGCCGAGGATCCTCACCCGGGTCGACCCGAACGGCATCGGCTCGACCGTCCATCGACCCTCGATCGTCTCGCCGCCCCGCTCGATGCCGCGCTCGATGAGCCACTCGGTGCTCGGGGCGTGGATCTCGCACGAGACGTCGGCCGGCCAGAGCAGCCGCTGGAACGGCATGAAGCCGAGCCGGTCGACCTCGGCGAGCGAACGCTCGACCGCGGGCGGGTCGAACCTCGCCGGCGGTCCGTCGCGGACCACGATCACCGTGCACGACTCGAGCCCCGCCGCCTTGCGGATCGCCTCGCGAAGCCCGTCGCGGTCGGAGAGGTTGGCGACCGTCACGCCCGCCCGCTCGGCCCGGTCGGCGGGAATCGCCGAACGCACGAGCCGCTCGACGTCGAGGTCGTCGTCGGCCCCGACGTCGGGCACGACCGCGACGCGGGCTCGCCCGTCGCGACACGCCTGCCGCACCGCGGCGACGCCTTCCGACGCGAACCGCCGGCGATCCCAGATCTCGGCCGAGACCACGCGGTCGAACTCGCCGAGCGGCATCACGCCGTCGATCGCGAGGGCGAGCGAGATCGCCTCGGGATCGGCCGCGGCCTGCGCCCGCAGCCCCTGGTCGACGTCGACGAGGATCTCGCGCACCAGCTCGATCGCTCCGATCGCCCCGAGCCGCCCGCCCCGCCGCGGGCAGTCGAGCTGGCGCAGCGACTCGGGCACGGTCGCGAGCCGCTCGGCCATCGGGCGGCCGGGCCGGAGCTCCTGGAGCCACGGCAGGATCCGCCGCGCGAGCATCGACGGCGACACCGCGTCGTCGGGCCCGAGCGGCTGCACCGCGATCTCGCCCTCGGCGACCGGCACGGTCGGGTCGGACAGCGACGTCGAATGGACCGTCGCCAGCCGCTCGCCGCGGCGACGGGCCTCCTCGGCCGACTCGAGCACCGCCGCCGACACCGCGCCCGGCCGCGACTCGAGCACGAGGGCCCGGTCGCAGCGGGCGAGCAGCCGTTCGACGCTCGAGGCGTCGACCGGCGCGGTGAGCCAGAGCCTCAGCACCGGCACGCGGCCCGCAAGCCCCATCTGGTCGAGCAGGTGACCGATCGCCACCACCGCCGGTCCGGCGGCGACGATCCCGAGCGGCTCGCGCTCGCCCGGACTCGGCAGGCTCTCGAGGCCGTTCAGCTCGAGCCGCCTCGCCAGCCGCAGGACATCGAGTTGCTCCCCGGGCTTCGGCCCGCGGCGCACCCGGTTCACCACCGTCGCCGCGTCAATCGACTCGACGATGCGGTTGGGCCTCGCCTCGACGGTGTCGATCGAGCGCAGGAGCGACGCATGCACCACGATCGCCGCCGGACCGTGCGCGGCCCGGGCGAGCCGCACCGCCTGCTCGATCGCGTCGCGCAGGCGATCGACGGTCGCCGGCTCGATGATCGGCAAACCCAGGCCCGCCATCGCCCGCCGCGGGCAGATCGCGGGGCAGCCGAGCGGATCGTCCTCGACCACGAGCACCACGCCCGAGTCGGCCATCCGCCGCAGCGGCAGCGCCGCCTGCAGCGAGGGAAGGATCGACGGCAGCTGGTCGTTCGCGACGAGGGCGAGGCCGCAGCGGTTGTTGCGGGCCTGCCGCAGCGCGACGGACAGGGCCCGCACCGCGTCGTCGACCAGCACCAGCTCGAGCCCGTGCCGCGTGAGCACCCGCTGCGAGGCCTCGTCGGGCGCGACGCGGCCGAGGGCCTCGAACGGCGTCCGCCGCGGCGCCGCGATCGCAGCGATCGGCAGCTCGCTCTCGAGCGCCCCCTTGACGATCACCTCGATCGCGTTCGCCGGCAACCGCCCGTCGGAGCGGACGAGAAGCCCCGCACGACGCCCGGCGGGCGCGGGAACGGGAACGCTCGGGTTCGGCGCGGCCACGAGGCCGATTCTACGGGGTCGGGCCGCCCAGATGGGGCGCGCGTCGGGGCGCGCGTCGGGCCGCCAGTATCAGCTCGACCGCCTCGGCGAAACCGTCCCGATCATGGTGCCCGACCGCGACCTTGGCGGCGGCGGCGATCCGCGGGTCGGCGTTGCCCATCGCGACGCCGAAGCCCGCCCGACCGACCATCTGGAGGTCGTTCAGCCCGTCGCCGACCGCCGCGACCTCGTGCGGGGCGTGGCCGCGGAGCTTGAGGACGTCCTCGATCATCGTCCACTTGTTCGTCTCGCGGGCGAAGATCTCGAGCAGGTGGATCCTCGATCCGATCGCCTCGTTCGGCGTCTGGGCCGACCAGTGCTGGAGGTGCACCGAGTCGCCGAGATCGTCGCGAAGCTCGGCCGCGACCGCCGCCAGCTCCTCGGCGACCGCGACGGTGCCGGCGCGAATCGTCGCCTCGAGCGGCCTCGCCTCGTCCAGCGTCCGGCAGCGGCGGATCGAGACCGGGTGCACGCCGAACCACCACTCGCTCGCCGGATCGAGCTTCGCCTCGCCGATGAGCGTGTAGTCGCGGCCGGCCACCTCGGGATCCTGCAGGAGGTGGGCGAGGTGCCCGTGGCGGATCAGGCTCTCGCAGATCCGCTCGACCAGGTGCAGCTCGACGGTGCGGCGCGACAGGATGCGGCCCGACCGCGAGTCGTGCAGCGTCGCGCCCCCCGCCGCGATCATGAGCCCCTCGCAACCGATCGCCTCGAGCGTGCCGCGGCTCTCGAGCCAGCTGCGGCCGGTCGCGACGATCACCTCGATGCCGGCCGCGCGGGCCTTCCGCACCGCCGCGGCGTTTCCCGGCGAGACACGGCCGCGGGCGTCGAGCAGCGTCCCGTCGAGATCGGCGACGAGCAGGCGAATCGGGTGGGCGGGAAGAAGTTGGTCGGGAACGGCGGGCACGGGGAAGCGAAGAGGATAGGCTTCGGCGACGTTCGCATTTGCCCATGACGGATCACGCCGACGGAACTTCGAGCCTCTCGCTCGCCCGGAGCCTCGCCCCAGCGCTCGTCGCCGGCTGCGACGGCCGCCTCGGCGAGATCCGCTGGTTCCGCACCGACTGGCAGCGCGGCGGCGCGGGCACCGGCTTCGCGGCGTGGCGCGACGACGGCGGCGCCACCGTCGAGGTCGTCGTGAAGTTCCCCGTGCCCGGCCGCGAGCTGCGGTGGTTCCGCCGGCTCGGCGACGGCGATGCCCCGCCGGTCGCGCGGCTCCTCGCCTCGGGCGACGAGCTCGGCGGCCGCGACCTCGCGTGGATCGTGATCGAACGCCTTCCCTTCGGCCCGCTCTCGAGCCGCTGGAGCGACGCGCAGCTCGACCGCCTCGCCGACGCGGCCGCGCGATTTCAGGCCCGCGCCGCCGCGTTTCCCGTCGATCGCGAGCCCGAACGCGAGGAGTGGCCCGCGCGACTCGCCGTCGCCCGCAAGCAGGTCCACGACCCGACCTTTCCCCTGCGTAGCCGCTGGGTCGCGGCCCTGAAGGAGGCCGAGCGCCGGCTCGACGCGGTCCTCCGCCGATGGGACGCCCGCGGCCCGCTGTCGTGGCTCCACGGCGATCTCCACCCCGCGAACGCGATGAGCCGCACGGGCCTCGAGGAAGGCCCCGCGACGCTCATCGACCTCGGCGAGGTCCGCCCCGGCCACTGGGTCGAGGACGGCGTCTATCTCGAGCGGCTGCTCTGGACCAAGGCGTCGCCCAGGTCGCCCCTGCGGCCGATCGCCGACGCCCGCAAGCGACACGGCCTCGAGAACGGCGAATGGGCCCCGCTCGCGGCCTGCCGGCGATTCCTGCTCGCCGCGACCGCCCCGGCCTTTCCGGGCGAACGTTCGCCGGCGTTCCTGGCCGCCAACCTCGACCGCCTGGAAGCCTCGTTCCGGGACGTTCCGAAGGGCTGACCGGGCGGTAGGGAAACCGGGGGCTTCCGGCTACCATTCCCGATTCTCCCGCCCATTTTCCCGACGGGACGGCCTCCGAGCCGACCGTTCGGGTTCCTTCCGCCCCCCGCGACCCCCGCCATGGCCGACACCACCGACCGCAAGCGTCTCAGCCAAGTCCAGTCCTCCGACCTCTCCGAGAGCCGGATCAACGACGACTTCGTCCACTGGCTCAAGACCAGCGGCCTGAACTACCTGCTGCTCGTGCTGGTCGCGATCGCGGCGTTCATGGGCCTGCAGGCGTGGAAGAAGAAGGACCAGGACAAGCGCCAGGCCGCCTGGGCAGAACTCGGCGAGGCGACGCTGCCCGAGGCTCTCGCCGACATCGCCGAGCGGAACGTCGGCATCGACAGCGTCTCGCTCATCGCCTGGCTCGCGGCCGGCGACGCCCACCTGCGTGACCTCCAGACCGGAACGATCGGCGGCGGCGGACAGAACCCCGACGGCACGCCCATCGTCGGCGAGCCGATGACCGACGAGCAGCGGAAGATCGCCCTCGAGGCCGCCGATCGCTACTACCAGAAGGTGCTCGACGCGACCAAGGACCGCCGCGAGGTCGCCGGCGTGCAGCCGTTCGTGCTGTCGGCGCTTTTCGGCCAGGCCGCGATCGCCGAGAGCGGCGGCGACCTCGCGAAGGCGAAGACCGCCCTCGAGCAGGCCGCGACGCTCGCCGAGACGACCTTCCCCCGCTACGCCGGCCACGCGAAGACCCGCATCGAGACCCTCGCCCTGCTCGAGACGCCGGCGCGGATCCCCGCGAAGGCCGAGCTGCCGGTGAAGGCGGCGCCCGTGCCGGTGACGCCGGTCCTCGAGGACGAGCTGCTCAAGAGCCTGCAG
>JBEIUL010000295.1:0-3904 GCA_040374395.1 Phycisphaeraceae bacterium | reverse complement strand
CTCGGAAACACCAACGTCCAAGGCATCAGCGTCGCCGCCAGCCGTCGCGGCGCCCTCTGGCCCTGGGTCCTCGCCCTCGGCCTCGCGATCGTGGTGGTCGAGTGGTGGTACTACCAGCGGCAGGTGCGGGTGTAGGGGCGAACGTCGGGCGTTCCGCGTGGATGACGAGCCAGCCAGGCGGTACAACACGGCATGCGCACGATCCCCGCCGCCAAAGTCATGCAACGAGCGTTCGTAGCGATGTTGGCGACCCTCGGTAGTCGAGGTCCTTCCGCATGCCGTCGTCGAGCACCGTCCACTCGGGCTTGAGGTAGTTGGTCGCGACCGCCTCGACCTCGTCGGTGATCGGGTCGATGAGCGTCCCGGCGACGTCCGACTTCGAGCCCTCGAAGATCACCTTCGTCAAGCCGGTCTTCAGGTCGCGGACGGTCAGCGCCGACCGGTCGCGGCCGCGGCTGTCGAGCATGAAGACCCGCTCGCCCGTGCGGTCCAGCCCGGCCATCGAGGTCGACATGGTGTCCTCGAAGGGGATGGTGTCGAACGGCTTCGCCTCGCCGCCCTCGAGGACGTACGCGGCGATCGAACCGTCGGGCTTCATCTCCGAGGCGAACCGCACCCGCATCGAGTCGTCGAGGGTGACGGTGGCGAAGCGGGTGTTCTCGAAGAGAAGTTTCCGCTCGCCGGTGGTCGCATTCACCAGGTGCACGTCGTGGTACTGCGGATCGCGGTCGTTCAGGCCGATCGCGAGGACGTCTTTCGAGTCGCGGCTCACGTGCGCGACCTGGGCCGCGACGCCCTCGATCGGCGTGAGATCGATCTCGGCGCCGGTCGCGACGTTCACCGAGTACGCCCGCCAGTTCTCGTCGCCGCCGCGGTCCTGCAGGTAGACGACGTGCGTCCCGTTCGGCATCCAGAAGTACTGCCGGATGCCGCGGTCGGCGTCCTTGGTCACCGGCTTCGCCGCCGCGAGGTCGCCGGCCGGGGCGACCCAGACGTTCAGCACGCCGTCGACCGGGGCGATCCAAGAGACCATCGAGCCCGGAGGGCTCAGCTGCACGCCGGTGCGGTCGGGATTCCCGAAGAGCGTGGCCCGCGGGATGAGCGGGACCGAGTCGGGACCGGAGGCGAGGGCCGGCGCGATCGTCAGCAGCGGGAGGGCGAGGGCGGCGAGCGGGAGGGTCATGCGAAGCGACATGGGAGCTCCAAGGGGTGCATTCGTGGAAGAGGCGAGAGTACGCCCGGACTCGATGGTTTGGAAGGCGAGGCGGTTGATTTCGTGATGGACGCCCGAGGCCACGGTCCGGCGAGCCGCGGAACGAGGCCCCCGGCCCCGCGTCACGGCCTCGCCCGCACCGCCTCGATCGTCCGCTTCGGGTTGATGATGGATCGCCCCGGCCGGTCCGGGATCGGATCGGCGTTCTCGCGGATGAGCGAGATCACCTCGGCCGGCGTCAGCCCGGGTCGCAGCGCGAGGATCTTCGCCGCGAGGTTCGCGACCTGCGGAGCCGCCATCGAGGTGCCCGAGAAGGGAATCACCCGCCCGCCCGGCACCACGCTCGGGATGCGGAAGCCGTTCGCGTAGAGCTCGACGTTCTCGCCGGTGGTGGTGAAGGTCGTGAAGCGGTCCTGGTCGTCGACCGCCCCGACCGTGAGCAGGTTCGGCAGGCGCAGGCCGGCCGGCACGTACTCGGCGAAGTCGACGTCGTTGTCCTCGTTGCCCGAGCCGGCGATGAAGAGGATGCCGGGGGCCGCCCGCATCGCCTCCTCGAGGCCGTGGCGGAGGGGCGCGAAGATGCGTCGGCTCAGTTCGGCCCGTTCCTCGGGTGTTCCGCCCGCACCCTTCGCGGAAAGCATGCCCTCGAACGCGGCCCGGCCGACCCGCCAGCTCATGTTCACGACGCGGGCGTCGGCGGCGTGCAGGTAGGCGACGGCCTGCCGGCACGACTCGCCCCAGCGCTCGCCGAGCTCGACGGTGGGGGCCTCGTCGGGCATCGACTTCCACGGCCAGTTCTCGGTGACGTGCACGATGCGGGCGAACGGGTTGCCCGCGACGGCGACGCCGGCGACGTGGGTGCCGTGGACGAAGTTGCCGATCAGGCCCGTGTCGTCGGTGAAGTCCCGCAGGTCGTCGCCGCGCAGCGACCGGTAGTGCTCCTGCAGGCGGGTGACGCCCTCGCTCTCGATCCCCGCCTGCATGTCCTGCGCGGCGGCGACGAGGTCGATGAGGCGGTCGCGATCGCCCTTCAGCCCTTCCAGCGAGGCGAGCGGGCCGACCGTCGGGCGTCGATCGAGCCCGAACGCGAGGCCGTGCAGGTCATCGACGAAGCCGTTCCCGTCGTCGTCCTGGCCGTTGGCGGTCTCGGCGGCGTTCGTCCAGAGCCGGCCGGGGAAGAGACCGACGTCGACGCCCGAGTCCCAGATGCCGACGACGACCGGTTTCGCGGCCTCGGTCGCGGCGAGCTCGACGAGCCGGGCGTCCCACTTGCTCGCGGGCTTCTCGGCCCCGGCGTTCGCCTCGATGATCTCGCCGTAGACCTCGGCCATGTGGGGCAACAGCGGCAGGGCGAGTTCCAGTGTGATCCTCGCCTGCACGATCGCCGCCGCGACCTCGCCGGGGGCCTGACCGCCGGCCGCGGCGATGAGCGGATCGAGCGAGGTCGCGAGCGACGCCTCGACGAGCTCGCGGGTGATCATCTTCGCCTGGCCGCGGACCGCGACCATCTGGTCCTTCACGAGTTCGTACGGCTGCGCCGACATGCTTCGCTTGAGGGTCTCCTTGAAGACGGCGACGAACGCCGGGTCGGCCAGGTCGGTCGAGACCTCGAGGGCCGCGGCCCGGGCCCGCAGGACGTGCCCGCGGGTGGCCCGCTCCTGCGGCTTGGTGTCGAGGGCCCCGGCCCGGTCCGACCACTCGATCGCCCGTTCGACGTCGCCCTGAACCAGGTACGCCTGCGAGAGCAGCTCGAAGTACCCCCGCAGCGTCGAGTCGTCGGTGATGTCGTAGGTCTCGAGGTCCGCGAGGGCGTCGGCGATGAGCTTCTCGAGGATCGGGTCGAACCTCGCCGGGTCGGCGATGATCTCGCGCGTCGTACCCGTGATCGCGTAGACGTGGCGGGGAAGATCATCGGCGGTCCGCACCGGGATCTTCCCGCCGCCCGCCGGCGGTTCGTCGGCGTCGACGGGCTTCGGATTCACCAGCTCGGCGACGGTGACCGGCAGGTCGAAGGTCGCCGGATCGACCGAGTCAAAACGCGCGGCGGTGATCGTGGTCACCATCTCCTGGCCCATCAGGCGCTGGGTCTCGACGACGGGGATCCGCACCGCACCCGCGGCGGTCTCGAACGAGCGGTACTCCTTGAACGTCCGCACGACGGGCATGCGGCCGGCGGGCATGTCGACCTTCGACTCGTGGCCGCGGGGCAGCCCGGTCTCCTTCTCGAACCAGAGCGTGGCGTTCGTCTCGCCCCGCACCGCCTGCACCTTCCAGCAGGGAAATCCGCTGAACTCGCCGTCGCCGACCGTCTCGACCGACTCCCAGCGACTCACCGGATCGGCGACCCGCATGAAGTCGGAGTCGGCGGCCAGCGCCGCCGCCTCGCCGCGGGTGAGGAGCCGGGCGCCGAGCGGGCCGATTTCCCAGGCGACCGTGCCGTCGTAGCCGGTGAGCATCTCGTTCGCGCCGGGGAAGGTGACCGAGACGATGCTGCGGTTCGGCGGTGCGAACGACATCCGGATCGCGGCCTCGGCGGGCTGCCCGGGCAGCGAAAGCGTGCCCTCGAGCTGCATCGAGGTGATCCGCGACCACGCCGCGGTCCCGCCGATCGCGGCGGCGCCCCGCTCGAGCACCGCCACGCCCGACGGCCGGTCGGCGGGGGTCGCCGCCGGATCGGGAGAGCACACGTCT
>JBEIUL010000210.1:0-4928 GCA_040374395.1 Phycisphaeraceae bacterium | reverse complement strand
GAGGCCGATGAGTTGCCGCTCGCGGTCGCGGCGCATGCGACGAGCAAGATCAGCTCGGTCGACGACCTCGAACGCATCGCGACGATGGGATTCCGCGGCGAGGCCCTCGCGTCGATCGCCAGCGTCGCCCGGCTGCGGATCGTCTCCCGCACCCGCGAGGCGGTCGCGGCAAGCTCGCTCGAGGCCGAAGGCGGCTCGGTCGGCAGGCCGCAGCCCGCGGCGGGGCCCGCGGGCACCACGATCACCGTCCGCACGCTCTTCCACAACGTGCCCGCGCGGCGGAAGTTCCTGCGCGGCGAGGCGAGCGAGGCGGCTCGCGTCGTCGAGACCGTCGAGGCCCTCGCGATCGCCCAACCGTCGGTCGCGTTCACCGTCCGCAGCGGCGAGGACGGCGGTCGGACGCTGCTCGATCTTCCCGCGACCGGCGACCTGCGGCGACGCGTCCTCGACTGCCTCGGCCGCGAGCTCGAGCCGGCGATGCTCGAGGCGAACGCGGACGATGCGCTCCTCTCGATCTGGGGCCTCGTCGGCAAGCCGGAACTCGCGAAGCCGAACGCGCGGCACCTGCGGATCCACGTGAATGGCCGCCCGATCTCGGACCGGGCGCTGATCCACGCGGTGCGCGAGGCGTACCGCGGGCTCGTCGAGCCGGGTCGCACGCCGGTGGCCGCGATCTTCCTCGAGCTCGACCCGGCCGAGGTCGACGTGAACGTCCACCCGCAGAAGAGCGAGGTGCGGTTCCGCTCGCCCGCGGCGGTGCATCAGGCGGTGCGGCGGAGCGTCCGGGCGGCCCTCGGGGGCGAGGATCTCGTGCCCGAGTGGACGCTGCCGGAGGGCGGGGGAGGCAGCGCCCCGACGTGGTCGCGACCGGCCACGGCGCCGGTGTCGGGCACCGGCCGAGCGGCCGGCGTCGCGGTCGAGCCGCGGTCGCCGGTGGCGATTCCCGGGCCCCGTCCCGACACGACCTGGTCGGAGCTGCTCGAGACGGCCCGGGGCGAGGCGGCCGTGTCCGGCGATCCGGCTTCGCTACCGCTGCCCGTCGAGCGCCTCCGCATCCTGCAGGTCGACGACGCCTACGTCATCGCCGCCGATCGCGACGGGATCGTCATCGTCGACCAGCACGCCCTGCACGAGCGGGTCATGTTCGAGCGGCTGCTCGCCCGCATCGGTGCGGGCGACCTGCCGAGCCAGCGGCTTCTTGCCCCGGCGATCGTCGAGGCGAGCCCGGTCGAGATCGCGGCCCTCGCCCGCATCGAGTCGCTCTGCCGCCGCATCGGCCTCGAGCTTTCTCCCGCCGGGCCGCGGAGCGTCGCCGTCCACGCGTTCCCGGTGCTGCTCTTCGAGCGGAAGGTGGATCCGGCGGGGTTCGCCCGCGAGCTGCTCGCCCGCGCCGCCGACGAGGAGCGCGACCTCGCCACGCCGACCGGCCTCGAGGCGGCGCTTGCGGAGACGCTCGACATGATGGCCTGCAAGGCCGCGGTGAAGGCGGGGGACCGGCTGTCCGACCTCGAGCTCGCCGAGATCCTCAGGCTGCGCGACGAGACCGAGCGGGGCACCAACTGCCCCCACGGGCGGCCGACGAGCGTCCGGATCTCGCGCGCCGAACTCGATCGCCGCTTCGGTCGCTGATCGCGGACGGCCCGTTCAGGCCGTAGCCGGCTCGTCGCGGTCGGAAAGGATCTCGCCGAAGCAGGTCTCGCCCGTCCGCAGCATGCGGCGGACGTACGGCGTGCAGAGCCCGCAACCCCGGCAGCAGCCGAACCTCCGCTCGAGGCCTTCCTGGTCGAGCCGCTCGGCGCGCGACGACTCGAGCATCTCCTCGAAGCTCACGTTCACGCACACGCATCGTTCGATCCGAAGCATCGGGGTTCCCCGGGGCCGGCAGGCGAAACGGTCACGATAGGACCTCGAACCGCGAGATTCAACGGGCCCGTCACCGAGGGTCGTACGCGGAATCGTCCTCGGAAAGGAATCCGTTCCGCGGCCAGCCGAGCAGGAGTTCGAGATCCGGGTTGGTTTGGGGACTCCGGTGGCACGACTCGGTGCCCGCGACGTGCCCGTCGAGGTGGGCGACATTGCAGCATCCGAGGTGGCGAAACGCCTGGGCGCCGGAATGGACCGTGCCGAGGTCGTTCTCGACCGTGTTCATAGGGGCCCGCATGAACTTGTTCGCCCCCGCCGACCAGCCCGCGTCGGCGAAGAGCGCGGTCTCGGCCGGGCGGCGGTGCTGCGCGGCGGGAATCCCCCGGCGGGCGACCTTCCACCCGTCGAGCAGGGTCCCGTCGGGAGCGAGCTCGGGAAAGCGTCCCTCGGCCCCGATGAAGGTCGTGTTGTAGTTGTAGCCCGTCGCCGGATCGTGCCCGAAGGTCGAGCCGCCCGTGAATCCCGGGCATTGCATGACCTCGGCCGGCGTGTCGACGTGCTGCCAGAGCGGTCCGGGCAGGACGCCGCCCCCGGGCCGTTGCTCGAAATCCCATGCGACCGTCGACATGCCGCCCGGCGTCATGCGGTAGACGATCGCCGCGGGGTAGGTCTCGCGGAAGACCGTCGCGTACGAGTGGGCCGCGAACGCGAGTTGCCGGAGGTTCGACTGGCACGAGGCAGACCGCGACGCCTCGATCACCGTGCGGAGTCCGGGCACGATGATCGCCATCAGGAGCGCGATCACGCCGATGGTGACGACCGCCTCGACGAGCGTGAACCCGCGCCGGGCGGCGCGGCCCGGCGTCACGACCACGCCCCGAGCAGGATCGCGAGATCACCGCCGCCGATCGAGCCGTCGCCGTCGAGATCGCCGGCGACCGTGCCGGGCTTGCCGGTCTCGCCCCAGACCCCGAGCAGGATCGTGAGGTCGGCGGGACCGACCGCGCCGTCGCCATCGAGGTCGGCCGCAAGCCGCGGGGCGACGATCGTGAGGGCGTCGACCTCGGTCGAGCCCGAGCCCGCCGGACCGGCGATCCGCACGAAGCGGACCCGCTCGAGCCCGGTCGCGGCGATGTCGATGCCGCGTCCGCCGCCGCTCGTGCCGTAGAACTCGCGCATCTCCTCGAACGTGAGCCCGACCATCGCCGCCGGATCGAGCGCCGGATCGAACGGCATCCGGAAATCGGAGAGGAGCTTGCCCGGGGTCTCCGAGTACGGCCCGACGTCGAGGTAGCCGAGGGTCGGCATCGCACCGTCGGCGACCGCCCCGGGCACCGGGAAGAAGTTCACCCCGTCCTCCGAGACCGAGATCGGGCCGCCCTCGGCGTACAGCGGCCCGACAATGCCGAGCGGCCACGCGAGATCCCAGAAGAAGGCGTTGCCGAAGACGATGAAGTCGATCCCGTGCGGGTTGGCCGGGTCGTCGACGATGTCGCCCCCGATCTCGAGGGTGAGGCGGCCGCCGAGACCGATCGAGACGACCTCGTGCGAGAGCCACGGAGACGAGAAGGGCGACACGACGCCGGGATAGAGGCCTTCGCCGGTGAACCGCTCGGGCCAGCCGAGCGCCGCCTGCGGATCCTGGTAGCCCGCGGCGGCACCGACGCCGGGCACATACTCGACGACGGTGATCGCGAAGGGAAGGACGTCGGCGACGGCGGTGGAAGCGACGGACAGCGAGCACGCGCAGAACGCGCAACGAAGGCCCTGCGGGCCACGGACGGACGACGACATGAACAGCCTTTCCATCTACGGACGTCGGGTTCGCGCCGACGGCCTCGTTTCGCCCGGACGCCGGCGGAGCCGGTCGGGGGCGGGAATGGCCGAGGAAGGTCTTCCGGCTTCGGGCGTGGGGAGGGGCGCCTTCCCGGTGCGACACGCACCAGTGGTTCGTCCGACCCGTGCGGGAGGAGGCCTCCCGCGCCCGTCACGGCGGCGCGTCCGCGGCGGTGTCTCACCGCCTTCCCTCGCCCGGGCGAGCATGGAGGCTCGTCCGGACGCCGGCCACCCGAGTTGGTGGCCGGACGCCTCGGCGGTCGGAGCGTACCCGTGCGTTGACACCCTGTCGAGCCGTCCTTTACAGTCTGCCGCTTCATCCGGGACGGGCGGCGGCCGATGTGCGGCCCCGACGTTCCCGCCGCTCCTCCGACCGGCCCGTCCGGAGCTTGAAGCCCCTCTTCGGGAGTCCGCCCCCTCCATGCCGTCGATCGCACCGACCCGTGTTCAAGCCCTCGCGGTCGCGTGGCCCGTGGGCCTCGCCGCCGTCCTCGCCGCGTTCCCTTTCGGTAGCACCGTGGTTGCGGCTCCTGCTCCGCGTCAGGAAGCCGCGTCGGGCACGGCGGCCTCGGCCGAGCGGCTCAAGCTTCTGAATGAGGTGCTCCACCAGGTGCAGATCGCGAAGTCTGACGCCGCGACCGCTGCGGCGTCGGCGCTGCTGGCGACGGGGATCACCCCGGCCGATCTCGCGGACCTCGTCGACACCAACGACCTCGGGGCACGCTTCGATCGCGTCATGACCCGGGGGCGGGGCATGGATGGATTCGCGGCCTCGGCGGCCCAGCTCGAGCAGATGCTTCGTCAGGGCCGGCTCGATCTCGCGCGTCGTCCCGACCGGATCGACCAGTCGATCGGCCTGCTCGGGGGCACCCTCCGTCAGCAGATGTTCGCGGCCGAGCGGCTCTCCGCCGCCGACGAGTTCGCGATGCCGGCGCTCCTCAAGATGCTCGTCACCGGAGACTCAGCCGGCCAGATCGCCGCATCGAAGCAGATCCAGGCGATGGGCCGATTCGCGGTGCAGCCGCTGTGCGCGGCGCTTCCGAAGCTCGACCCCTCCTCGCAGCGTTCGGTCGCCGACCTGCTCGGTGCGATCGGGTATCCCGAGGCGAGGCCGTACCTGCTGGCGATCGCGAACTCCGACGGAGTCACCGGTGACGTCCGCGACGCCGTCAACCGCGCGATCGCCCGGGTCGGAGGCGGCGGCGTTTCGGCGTCCGCGGCGTTTGCCG
>JBEIUL010000205.1:0-4975 GCA_040374395.1 Phycisphaeraceae bacterium | reverse complement strand
CGTCCTGCCGCTCTGCATGCCGGTGACCGCGATCTGCGCGGTCTTCACGTTCATCGGCACCTGGAACGACTTCCTCGGACCGCTCGTCTACCTGCACTCCGACGAGAAGGCGACGCTCGCGGTCGCCCTGAACGGCTTCAAGAACCAGTACGGCGGCCTCGAGGACGTGCAGCTCCTCATGGCCCTCTCGATCCTGACCATGATCCCCTGCATCCTCCTCTTCCTCGCGGCCCAGAAGACCTTCCTCGAGGGTCTCGCCCGCGGGGCGGTGAAGGGATGAGCACGGAACGACCCCTGGAAAACCGCATGAGCGAATCGCACGCGAAAGTCCGGCTGCGGGAACTCGGCAAGACCTACCCCGGAGGCGTCACCGCCGTCGAGGGCGTCGACCTCGGCATCGAGGAGGGCGAGTTCTGCGTGCTCGTCGGGCCGTCGGGCTGCGGGAAGAGCACCACGCTGCGGATGATCGCGGGGCTCGAGGAGATCACCGCGGGCACGCTCGACATCGACGGGCGGGTCATGAACGACGTGCCGGCCCGCGACCGCGACATCGCGTTCGTCTTCCAGAACTATGCGCTCTATCCGCACCTGACGGTCGCGGCGAACATCGGCTTCGGGCTCGAGCGGCGGCGGCGGCACGGCAGCCTCCTCGGGGCGGCGGTGACCGGGCAGCTCGCGGCACGGCGGGCCGAGTCGCAGGCGATCCGCGAGCGCGTCGCCGAGACGGCCCGGATCCTCGGGCTCGAGGGCGTCCTCGGCCGCTACCCGCGCGAGCTCTCGGGCGGCCAGCGGCAGCGGGTCGCGGTCGGCCGGGCGATCGCCCGCAAGCCGAAGGTCTTCCTCTTCGACGAGCCGCTCTCGAACCTCGACGCCCGGCTGCGGCTCGAGACCCGCATCGAGCTCCGGCAGCTGCACCGGCGGCTGGGGGCGACGATCGTCTACGTCACGCACGACCAGGAGGAGGCGATGACCCTCGCCGATCGCCTCGTCGTCATGCACCGCGGCCGCGTGCAGCAGGTCGCGGCGCCGCTCGAGGCGTACCACCATCCGGCGAACCGCTTCGTCGCGGCGTTCCTGGGGACGCCGGGCATGAACCTCGTCGACGGGCGGCTGCACCGCGGCGACGGGCTCGAGCGGTTCGTCGCGGGCGACCTCGCGATCGATCTTCCCGCGGGCAAGTCGGCGGCGGCGATGCCGGGCGAGATCTGCTTCGGGGTCCGCCCCGATCGCCTGCGGCTCGGTGCCGCCGCGGCGGGCTCGCCGTGGACCGGAACCGCGTCCGTCGCGGCGATCGAGCAGCTCGGCGACCGCATGGACGTCGCCCTCGAGCTCGCGGGCCGGCGGGTCACCGCGCGGGTCCTGCCCGACGCGGCGATCGCCGAGGGCGCGACGGTGCCGGTCGGGTTCGATCCGGCCGACGGTCACCTGTTCGCGCCGGGCGAGGAAGGCCCGCGGGTGGGGTGAGCGGACGGGCCGCGGCTACCGGTCGCACGCGGCGTTCCAGGCCGCGAGCATCACGGCGAGATCGCCCGCACCCACTTCGCCGTCGCCGTCGAGATCCGCGGGCGAACCGGTTCCGCCCCAGGCGGCCATCAGCCATGTCAGGTCGCCCGCCGCGATGATTCCGTCGCCGTCAAGGTCGGCGGCGCACGGAAGGCAGGCGCTGCGGTCGCCGGCGATCTCGCCTTCCGCCTCGTCGGGCTCGTTGTCGCAGAACTCGGTGGAGTGCGACACGACCGCCGAGAGCGGATCGGCGTGCAGGCCGCCTCCCCCGCCGCCCGCGACGTTCCCGCGGACCGCGCCGCCGTGGAACTCGACCTGCGAGGCGACCGACCACGCCCCGCCGCCGTCGTGGGCCGCGTGATTGAGCCGGATGTCGCAGGAATCCACGACCATCGTCGCGTCGATCGCGGCAAGCCCGCCACCGAAGCCCGCGAGGTTGTCCTCGATCACGCAGCCGACGATCTCGGCCGACGCATCGCGCACCAGCACGCCGCCGCCGGCGGGAAGCGTCGACTCCTCACGCTCGACCGGCGTGCCGCCGAATCCGCCGCGGATGGTCAGGCCGCGAAGCCCGACATCGGCACCGTCCTCGATTCGCAGCACCGAGCCGACCTGGCCCGCACCGTCGACCACGGTCGCCGCGGGCCCCGACTCGGACACGATCGCGAGCGACTTGCCCGAGACGATCGCCCCGCCGGCGTGGATGCCGGCCGAAAGGACGATCGTCGCGCCGTCCGGCGCCGCATCGATCGCGGCCTGCGGCGAGGGGAACATGCCCGGCACGGTGATGACCACGCCGCCTTCCTCGGCATCGCCGGCGAGGGCCGAGCCGCACGTGTCGGCCACGTTCGGCGGCGCCAGCCGGAACGGATGGCCGAGCGGCAGGCTCGCTGCGATGCCCCAGCGATGGGCGAGGTATCCCTCGAGCTTCTGCCGGTCGCACTCGGCCAGCATCGATCGCACCACGACCACCTCGGCGAGATCGCCCGAGAGGTACGAGGTGTTGTTCACGGCCCGACCGAGCGCGAACCCGATCGAATTCGTATCGCTCGTGCGGCCGGTCGAGACGGGAACGTTCGACGAGGGCACGCCGTCGATCCACTGTGCGAACTTGCCTCCGGCGAAATCGGCGATCGCCCCGTGCACCTGGAAGGCCGTCGCCACCGCCGGACTCGCCGAGGTGATCGCGGTCGCGTCGGCGTCGAGCCGGCGGGTCCCGATCTCGGGCAGTCCGGCCGCGGTCGTCCGCAGGACAAGGCGGGCCGCGTTCGTGGCGGTGCCGTTCGCGACATAGACCGAGGTCCGCGCGGCCGTCGGCACGGTCGCGTGCCGACGCACCGCGAAAATGACCGATGCCTCGGCGTCGCGCAGCAGCCCGCTCGCGCCGAGCCCGAGGCCATCGTCGACGCCGTCGAACCGGACCACGGCCTTGCCGGCCTGGACGTTCGCGATCCACTGCGGGCGCTTGGTGCCGGTCGCGGTCACGTGGAACGTTCCCGCCGCGTCGGTCCACTGCGCGACGAGCCCGTCGACACGGTCGGCCGCGGCGATCTCGTCGGCCTTGAACCATGCCTGGATTCCCGGCAGCACCGCCGGCGACCACCCGACGACCGGAACGCCCGCCTGGGTCACCGCGTGCGTCTGGCCGGCGACGGTGATGGTGCCGGTCCGTGACGAGGGGCCCGCGTTCGCCGTGAACGAGTAGGCGAGCGTAGTCGAGCCGGTTCCGCTCGCCGCGCCGGGCACGAGCCAGGCGGCGTCGCTCGTCGCGGTCCAGCCGCAGGAGGCGTCCGAGGCGGTGACGACCACCGAGCCAGATCCGGCCGCCGCGCCGACCGAGGCGGTCGGGGCCGAGACCGCGTACGTGCAGCTCGGGGCGTTCGTCGGAGGGGCGTCGCGGTACGGATGTCCGACCGTCAGGCTCGCCTGCAGTCCCCAGCGGTGCGCGAGGTAGCCCTCGAGCCGCTGCCGATCGTCGGTGCCGAGGGCCCCGCGGACCACGACGACCTCGCCGAGATCGCCCTGGAAGTACTGCGTAAGGTTCGTCGCCCGGCCGATCGCGAAGCCGAGGGCGTCGGTGTTGCTCGAAACTCCGAACGACAGCCCGGCCGAGCCCGCGGCCGCGCCGTTCACCCATTGCGTCAGGCTTCCGAGACCGAAGTTCGCGACCGCCCCGTGCACCTGCATCGACGTCGACACCACGCTCGGTCCGGTCGCGGTCACCACGGTCGACGAATCAAGCCGCCGCACGCCCGCGTCGGGCTTCCCGGTCGAGGCCCCGCGCAGCTGGAACCTCGCGTTCGCCGTGCTCGTTCCCGTCGAGAGGAACGCGACGGCCCGCGCCGCGCTCGGCACCGCCGCGTGCTTCCGCACCGCGAAGATCGCCCCGCCGTTCGCGTTCCGCATCAGGGTGCTGGTCCCGCGGGCAAGTCCGTCCTGCACGCCGTCGAAGCGCACCACCGGCTTGCCGGCGAACCCGTTCGCCACGAACAGCGGCCGCTGCACGTCGGTCGCGGCCACGTCGAAGTCGTTCGCCATGTCGACCCAGCGCGAGACCGCGTTGAACGGCCGGTCGCCCGCCGGGATCGCGTCGGCGAGGTACCACGCCTCGAGGCCGGCCAGATCATCGGGCGTCCACGCGAGGCTTCCCGAGCCGGCCTGCAGCACCGTGAAGGTCTGCCCGCCGGCGTTGACCGTCGCGGTCCGCGCGGTCGGAAGCGGGTTCGCCGTGTAGGTGAAGGTCAGCGTGTCCGGCCCGACGCCGCTCGTCGAGCCGAGGCTCGGGACGAGCCACGCCGCGCTCGAACCCGCGCTCCACGGGCATCCGGCCTCGCCGGTCGAGACCGAGAGGGTCAGCGTTCCGCCGGTCGACGCGAGGTAGGGCGAGGGCGTCGAGAGGGCGTACGCACACGCGGGGCCGCCGGAAGGCAGGATCTCGTCGCAGGTCAACCACGAGCCGTTCCCGGGCGCGGTCGCGTGCATCGGGCAGTCGACGGTCGTCCCGCCGGTCGATCCGCCGAAGCCGTCCCAGGCCACGAAGAGCATCGGGCTGTCGCTGCTGCCGCCGACCACCAGTCCCGTCGAGCCGACCGGCGGACCCGACACCGTCGTGAAGGCCGATCGCACCACGCGCTCGCCGACCACGTAGCCCCCGGCGCACGCGCACTCGACCACCTGGCCGGGCGGCGCCGTCCGGTGCGGATGGCTCTCCGGCAACGTCGCCTCGAGTCCCCAGTGGTGGGCGAGATACCCCTCGAGCCGGAAGCGATCGCGCAGTGACAGCGCCGAACCGAAGATCGCGATCTCGCCGATGTCGCCCGCGAAGTACGCCGCCGCGGTCGCCGAGCGGCCGATGCCGAGGCCCTTCGAGTCGGTGGCGCTCGTCACGCCGGTGGGCAGGGTCGCGGTACCGTCGGGCAGGCCGTTCACGAACTGCGTGAGCCGGCCCGCGGTGAAGTCGGCGACGGCGCCG
>JBEIUL010000413.1:0-2663 GCA_040374395.1 Phycisphaeraceae bacterium | reverse complement strand
GTAACTTCGGATGCTGGTGAGCGCGCCGCGGCCGAGATCCATGCCGCGGATGGTAGCGGCCGCCCCGCGGCGGACTCAGTCGAGCCGCTCGTCCGCGTCGTCGTCCCGCGACCGCCGGCGCTCGGCCTCGCGGTTCGACTGCTCGACCATCTTCCGCAGGTAGGCGTTCTCGCGCCGCGTCGCCTCGAGGTCGAAGATCAGGTACTTGACGCTGAGGCGGAGGAAGTCGAGGGAGTCCTGCAGCTCGCCCACGGTCGTCTTGACCTGCTCGCGGCGGTCGGGGTTCTGGCCTTCGGGCGCCTCGCCGGGAAGCCGGCGGATGCGGTCCATGATCTCGGCCATCTTCTGCTGGAAGCTGATCTCGTCCATGTGGTGTCTCCCTTTCCGTGAGGCGTCGCGGACGCCCACGACACCGACAACATGACCCGGGTTCGCCGGGTTCGCCACGGAAGGGGAAGGAAGCGGACGGATCGCGGTGGGCCTGTTCCGGCGGTGCGGCCTGTGCGGCCCGCGGCCCGGCCGGGAGGCCGCTCGCGGGCCGATTACCGGAATCCGTTCAGCGGAGCAGGACGTGCTTCTTGAGCGCCCGCTGGGCCGAGGGCGGCGCCTTCGCGAGGATGCCGTCGACGTTCATGAAGTTCCGCCGGCATTCCTGCAGGGTCCGGTGGAGCGCGACGTCGCGGTCGTGCGACCATCGCTCGAAGAACTTCTCGAGCTCGTGACGGTTGAAGCGGCTCAGCGGATCGTTGAGCCCGCTCTGCGCGACCGCCCAGTCGATGATCTTGCCTCCGACCGGCTCGAATCGGTAGAGGTCGAGGATGAACCCGAGCCGCCGCTCGACCGCGAGGAACGGGTCGCTCGCGCTCGCCGGCAGCGAGGTCATCGCCTCCTCGGGCTGTCGCTTCGCGATCTCGCCGAGCCAGCCACCCTCGTGCCGGGCCTCGCGGGCCGCGAAGGTGTCGGACCCGGTCGCCACGACCGGGGTGCCGCCGTCGACCACCTCGAGCTCGGCCATGCTCGCGAGCACGGTCTTGAGTCCGGCGTTGGGAAACCGGATCCAGAGCCGCTGGTCGCGCACGCCCTGGCGGGTCACGGTCTCGATCTTGGTGACGCTCCCCACGCCCCACTCGGGCTTCTTGACGTGGCGAACCTTCTCTCCGACGCGATGCGTGCTCATCAAACCGTCCACTGCTGTTGATCCACTCGATGGGGAAGACGGGGCCGCAGGCGCGGCCGAGCGAACTTCCGGGGTCCTTCGGCGGTCGAAGCGGATCCATCCGCTTGCGAATCCCCGCCGCATTCGCCTGGAGCGTCCTGGGCTTCCGTCCCGCGGCCGGTCGGCCCGCTGGCCGTCGCGACCGCCGGTGATCCGGACTCCGGATCGGGCGATGGGACGGAGTGTAGCGAACCCCGGACGGGATTTCACCGCCCGGGAAGATTTCCCGGCCCCGGGAAGACCCCGCTTGCCCCCATAATGGGGCCTTGCGACTCGCATTCCTCGGTGACATCAACGGTTCCCCCGGCCGATCGGTCCTCTCCCAGCAGCTTCCCCGGATGCGGGCCGAGCTGAAGCCCGACGTCATCGTCGCCAACGGCGAGAACGCCCGGGCGGGCAGCGGCATCACCCCGGACCTCCTCAAGGGATTCCTCGATCTCGGGATCGACGCCGTCACCCTCGGTGACCACTGCTTCCGCGAGGGGAAGATCCTGCCGAGCCTCTGCGACGCGGCGGTGCCGATCGCGCGGCCCGCGAACCTCTCGCGGAAGGCTCCCGGCAAGCGGCTGCTGCGGATTCCCGCGGCGGGCGGACGGACCCGCGACCTCTGGGTCTTCACCGTCCTCGGCCGGATCTACTTCCCGCTGCCGGCCGACGACCCGTTCGCCTGCGCCGACGACATGCTCGCGGCGATTCCCGAGAAGAACCCGGTCGTCCTCGTCGAGGCCCACATGGAGGCGACGAGCGAGAAGGCCGCGCTCGGGAAGTACCTCGACGGCCGCGTGGCCGCGGTGATCGGAACCCACACCCACGTCCCGACCGCCGACGCCCGCGTGCTGCGGGGCGGCACGGCCTTCCTCACCGACGCCGGCATGTGCGGGCCGTACGACTCGGTGATCGGGCGGAACCCGGACCACGTCCTCAAGCACATGACGACGTCGATCCACGTGCCGTACGAGATGGGCAGCGGGGGGGAGGCGATGTGCGGGGCCCTCGTCGAGATCGACGACGCCCGCGGGCTCGCGACCGCGATCCGGTCGTTCCGCTACGACGCCGACTACGCCGAGCCGCCGTTCCGCTCGATGCGGTGAACATTCAGCCTGAAGCGCCCGGGCGGGCGCCCCAGCCGCCGCCGCCCGGGGTCTCGATGCGGATCGCCTCGCCGGCGGCGAGCTCGATCGCGGCGACGCCGGGAATCGCGTCGCGCGAGCCGTCGCGGCGGACGATCCACTGTCGACCGCACGTGCCCGGTTCGCCGCCGTCGGCCCCGGGCGGCGCGACGAGCCTCCGCTGCGACAGGATCGACACCGACGCGGGCCGCAGGAACTCGATCTCGCGGATCGCCCCGTCGCCGCCGCGATGCGTGCCGCGGCCGCCGGTACCGCGGCGGACGCCGAAGGTCCGCACGACCACCGGGAACCGCCGCTCGAGCACCTCGACGTCGGTG
>JBEIUL010000531.1:0-1836 GCA_040374395.1 Phycisphaeraceae bacterium | reverse complement strand
GAAGCACGACCTTCGAACCCGAGAGCGTGCCAAGGTCGAGCAGCGCGATCGCAAGCTCGGGACGGCCATCGCCGTCGAGGTCGCCGATCGAGACGTCGACGGCCGCGCGGTTGCCGACCGGGATCGACGCGCCGCCGGAGAGCCCGTCGGCCGTGCCCGGCAGGATCGTCACCGAGCCCGAGGCGTCGCCCACCACGACATCGATGAAGCCGTCGGCGTTCAGGTCGCCCGAGACGGCGCAGCGCGGGGCCGCCGGACCGGGCAGCGTTGACTCGACCGTCGGCGGGGCGTCGGCCGGGACGGCGAGGAGTTGCGACGGGATCACGAGACCGCCCGCGTTCCCGCCGTAGAGGACGAGGACGCGTCCGCCGCCGGCACCGGGGACCGGCGCGATCGCCCGCGGTGTGGCCGGCAGCGACCGCGTGCCCACCGCCGAGAGCGTGAGGCCTTCGGCACGGAACGACTGGAGCGTCGAGGAGGTCTCGCTCGCGACGCAGACCATCGGGACGAACCCGACGCCCGGCGCTGGCTCGACGATCTCGACCGCCGATCCGGGGCTCGCCGTCGCCACCGGGGTCTGCGCGACGAGACCGGTGATCGAGCCGTTCGGGTTGCGGAAGACTTGCACCGTCGAGCCACCGCGCGAGACGACCACGAGCTCGGGGAAGCCGTCGCCGTCGAGGTCGCCGATCGCGAGGCCGCGGGGATCGGCCCCGACCGGATACGTCGCCTGGGCCGCGGTCCCGCCGTTGCCGTTCGAGCGGAAGACCCGCAGCAGGCCGGCGCTCGAGCCGCCGAGGCTGCTGACGAGCGCGGTGTCATCGAGACCGTCGTCGTCGAGGTCGCCGACCTCGAGGGCGGTCGTCTCGCCGGCGATGGCCACCGTGGCGCCCACGGTCGTCTGCACGAGCTGGGCGAGCGGCTGGAACTCGACGTCGAGCACCTCGCCGTACGCGGCGGTGCCATCGACCGGGATCAGCGTGTTCGGGCCGATGTCGGCCGCGAACAGGCCGGCGTAGAAGCCCTCGCTCGCGAGCGACCCGACGCCGATGACGCGGAATCGTTCGCCCGCGGGAATCGTCCACGGCGAGACCTCGCCGAGGTCAAGCAGCAGGAAGCCCGCAAAGTCGCCCGTGCCCGAGGGTGACACGAGCGGCGCGACGCCGCCGCCGGTTCCCGCCCGCAGCGAGATCGACAGCTGCGAAAGCGACGCGAAGGTGATGTCGCCGCCGACCGAGATCGAGCCGTCCGGTCCGATCTCGACGGTCGCGTCCGGGACGGCCGAGAGGTCATCGCCGACGGCCAGGGTGCCCTGTTCGAGGCGGAAGGTCGCGCCGCCGCCGACCGAGAGGTCGCCCGAGATCGACAGGGTTCCCGACACGACGAGCTGCAACTCGCCCGAGCGGACCTCGATCGAGACCGGCACGCTGCCGGCGCCGGCCGAGACGACGGTGACGCCGGTTCCGGCGAACACCGCCGAGACGTTCGCGTTCGGCAGACCGCCCGACCAGTTCGACGGGTCGAGCAGCTGGCCGGATTCGCCGCCGATCCAGAAGCTGAGGCCCTGGCAGACGTCGAGGGCTCCATCGGCGTCGTAGTCGCGCCACGGGGCCTGCGTCAGGTCGCAGGAATCGGGCAGCGAATTGCCGTCGCAGTCGACGCCGTCGCAGGCGTCGCCCGCCCCGTTGCCGTCGCAATCCTGCTGGCCCGGGTTCGCGATCGCCGGGCAGTTGTCCTGGCAATCGAGCTTCTGGTCGCCGTCGGTGTCGGCGTCGGGGACGCCGCAGCCGCAGATGCCGGCTGCAGTCTTGTTCGCATCGGCCGGGCAGCCGTCGT
>JBEIUL010000268.1:0-4199 GCA_040374395.1 Phycisphaeraceae bacterium | reverse complement strand
GGCTGCCCCGACTGCTACGAGAGCTTCGAGGCGGCGCTCTCGCCGATCGTGCAGCGGGCCCAGGCCGGCGCGGTCGGCCACGTCGGCCGCGGACCGACCGCGGCGAGCGCCCGCGAGGCCCAGGTCGCGCTTCGCGCCAAGCTCGTGCGTGAGCTCGAGGAGGCCGTGGCGAGCGAGCAGTACGAGCGTGCGGCGCGGATCCGCGACCGGATCCACGAGCTGGCCGGCACCCTCGGCGTGTCCTGAATCACCCCCTTTTCGCCTTCCACTTCCCGATGCGGATCAATCCCGCGAGCATCTGGCTCCACGGCGGCGACGGCGCTCCCGACCACGACGTGGTCGTGTCGAGCCGCGCCCGGCTCGCCCGCAACGTCGCGGGCTTCCCCTTCGTCGGCCGCTCGACGCCGGCCCAGCGGACCGAACTGCTGCGGCTCGTGCAGCGCACGCCGTTCCCGGCGGAATGGTCGGACCGGCTGCTCTGGGTCGACCTGCTCCGCTCGACCGAGGAGGACCGGCAGCTGCTTGCCGAACGCCGGCTGATCTCGCGGCAGTTCGCGCAGGGCGACCTGCCCCGGGCGGTCGCGTTCAGCCGCGACGAGACGGTCTCGGTGATGGTCAACGAGGAGGACCACCTGCGGCTGCAGTCGCTGCTGCCGGGCCTCCGGCTCGAGGAGTGCCTGCGGCGGGTCCGCGGCCTCGACGAGTCGCTCGAGCGCCATCTCGACTTCGCGTTCAGCCCCCGCTGGGGCTACCTCACCGCGTGCCCCACGAACCTCGGCACCGCGGTGCGGCTCTCGGTCATGGTCCACCTGCCCGCGCTGCGACTCACCCGCGAGATCGAGAAGGTGAAGAACGCGGCGCAGGACCTGAACCTGGCGGTCCGCGGCTTCCTCGGCGAGGGCTCGGAGACCGTGGGCGACCTCTTCCAGATCTCGAACCAGGTGACGCTGGGCACGACCGAGGAGGATCTCCTCGAGCGGTTCGCGACCGGCATCGTGCCGCGCCTGCTCGACTACGAGCGGGTCGCCCGGAAGGCCCTGCTCGCCCGTGATCCGCTTGGCATCGAGGACAAGATCCACCGGGCCCTCGCCACACTGAAGGCCGCCCGCCTGCTCGAGGTCGACGAGGCGATGCGACAGCTCGGCCGGCTCCGTCTCGGCGTGGCCCTCGGCCGCGTCCATGGCCTGTCGCTCGCGGCGATCGACCGGCTCATGCTGGATCTCCAGCCCGTCCACCTGCGGACGATCGCCCTGCCCGACGACACCGAACCGCGGCTGCGGGCCTCGCGGGCGGTCGCGGTCCGACGGGCCCTCGCCAGCGTCGAGGCGGATTGAGGCGGGCCGACCGATTCCTGCCGGGGCCTCAGGCCCCGAGGAAACCGTCGCATTCGGACGCGAGGTCGAAATCCTTCGCGGTCAGGCCGCTCGCGTCGTGGGTGCTGAGGGTGAGCGTCACCTTCCCGTAGCGGACGAGGATGTCGGGATGGTGCTGGACCGCCTCCGCCCGCTCGGCGAGCCGGTTGACGAAGGCCATCGCCCGGACGAAGTCGGGGAAGTCGTAGGTCCGCTGGATCGAGTCGCCGAGCTTCGACCACTCGGGAAGTCGGGCGAGGCGTTCGGTGACCTGCTTCGCGGGAAGTTTCTTCATCGGGGCGTTCGCCGGCGGGGACGCCCGGGGCTTTCGCCGACCTCGGGTGGCGGTGACTATACCGCCCGTGCCCCCCGTACCCCGCACCCGCCTCGCCCCGTCGCCGACGGGGGAACTCCACCTCGGGAACGCCCGGACGTTCCTCCTGACCTGGGCCCTTGCCCGGCGGGAGGGCTGGTCGGTCGTCCTGCGGATCGAGGATCTCGACGGGCCGCGGGTCCGGGAAGAGACGGTCGCGGGCTGCCTCGCGTCGCTCGAGTGGCTCGGGATGGACTGGGACGGTCCGGTGCGGCGGCAGTCGGAGGACCTCGGCCCGTTCCGGGCCGCGATGGCCGCGCTCGCCGCCCGCGGGCTCGTCTTCCGCTGCGACCTCAGCCGCAAGGACGTGCGGCTCGCCGCGAGCGCCCCGCACGCCGCCGACGGCGAGACGCGGTACGAACCGTCGCTGCGACCCGGCCGCGAGGCGTTCGGATTCGCCGACGAGCGGGCGAACCACCGGCTGCTCGTCGAGGCCCGACCGGAACCCGTCGTCGACGAGCTGCTCGGGCCACGGACCTTCGACCCGGGACTCGAGGCGGGCGACCTCCTGCTCTGGACGAAGGCCGGCGTGCCGTCGTACCAGCTCGCGGTGACCGTCGACGATCTCGCCCAAGGGGTGACCGACGTGGTCCGTGGCGACGACCTGCTTCCGAGCGCGGCGCGGCAGGCGATCCTCCATCGCCTTCTCGGCGGCACGCCCCCGCGATGGTGGCACCTTCCGCTCGTCCTCGACCACGAGGGTCGCCGCCTGGCCAAGCGATCCAGCGACCTCTCGCTCGCGGCCCTGCGGGAACGCGGCGTGCCGCGGGAACGCGTGCTGGGATTCCTCGCGTTCCATTCCGGACTGGTCCCGCGGCTCGAGTCGCTCGATAGCGATCGCTTCCGCGACCTTGTCGATCGCGATACCCTCCGCGCCCTCGCCCGTCGCGAGGCGGAACGGCCGCTCCGGCTGCCCGCCCCCGACGACCCGGAGTTCCTGCCATGGCTCACCCGCTCGTGACGTCGCTTGTCGCCGGTCTCGCCCTCGCGATCGGGTCGGCCCCCTCGTGCGAGCAGTCGACGCCCCCCGCCGCGGCCGCGCCGCCGGCCGCGAAGGACGCTGGCGGTCTCCCGGTCGAGAAGCTCACGGTCGGCGGCGAGACCTTCAACGTGAAGCTCGCCCTCGACGACGCCTCGCGGCAGCGCGGCCTCGGCGGCATCACCGAACTCAAGGCCGACGAGGGCATGCTGTTCGTCTTCCCCGACCCGCAGCAGCGGTTCTTCTGGATGAAGGACTGCGTCATCGACATCGACATCGCGTTCATCGACCCGTTCGGCTTCGTGACCACGACCCACACGATGGCGAAGGAGACCCCGCGGGCCGCGGACGAGCCGCTGGCGACGTACGAGGCCCGGCTGGTCCGCTATCGGAGCCTGTCGCCGGCGCAGTTCGCCCTCGAGCTGGCTCCGGGAACCTTCAAGCGGCTCGGCATCAAGCGGGGCTCGAAGCTCGATCTCGATCTCTCCCGCCTCAAGGCGGCCGCGAAATGACCCGATGACCCCGGGCGGGGGTCGGACCCGCATGCGCCCGGACGCGTCGGATGCCCCACCCCAATCGCCTCACCATCGTCGCGGATGACCGCTTCCGCACCGAGATCGACCGGTGGCGCGATGGCTTCGCCGGCGCGGGCTGGCCGGACGCGACGCCCGCGGACCTGCTCGTCGACCACCGACCGCTGCGGGCGCCGTTCGAGCTGCCCGCCGACACCGAGATGCTCGCGGTGCTCGCCGACCGCGAGACCGGTCCGGGCACGCTCGATCGCCTCGTCGACGTCGCCGCGGTCCGCGGGCTTCCGATGATCGTGCTGGCGCCGCTGCCGCTGCCCGAGCCGACGCGGCCGGGCGGCTTCCTCGCGCTGCCTCTCGGGACCGAGCCGGCGGCGCTGCTCGTGGCGTTCGCGGCGCTCCGCTCGCGGCAGCGCGAGGTCGAGCAGCTGCGCGGCGAACTGAAGGCCTCGTGCGAGCTGTCGGAGGGCGTGCGCGAGGCGGTGACCCGGATCGACGACGAGATGCAGCTGGCGGCGACGGTGCAGCGTGAGTTCCTGCCGCGCGAGCTGCCCAGCGGCGGCGGGCTCGGCGTGGCGACGCTCTGGCGGCCCGCATCGCCGGTCTCGGGCGACCTCTTCGACATCCGTCGGCTCGACGCCGACACGTGGGGACTGCTCATCATCGACGCGGTCGGGCACGGGATGCCCGCGGCGCTGCTCGCCCACTACCTCGGCCGGGCCCTGCCGACCCGCGAGGCGGTCGACGGCCGCGAGCGGATCCTCATGCCGGGCGAGGCGCTCGGCCGGCTCAACGCCGAACTCGTCGCCCGGCAGGGCGCGGTGACGCGGTTCGCGACCGCGGTCTACGCGACGCTCGAGCCGGCGAGGCGGCGGGTGCGGATCGCCGCGGCCGGGCATCCGCCGACGATCCACCTCACCCGAGACGGCGAGTGCCGCCGAATCGAGCCGGACGGCGGGCTGCTCGGG
>JBEIUL010000553.1:0-1722 GCA_040374395.1 Phycisphaeraceae bacterium | reverse complement strand
GCTGCCCGCCCCGGCCCGGCTCAGCCCGGTCGCCCTCGAGTACTGGAACTCTCCCGAGTTCGAGCGGCAGTTCGCCCGGAGCTACCTCGCCGAGACCGACATCGAGCCGAAGGTCACCGAGGACGAGCGGAAGCTCATGATGAATGTGCTTGCCGCGATCGGCGCGGACAAGATGGACGAGGCGAGGACGCTGCTCTCCGAGGGCCGCACCCCGGCGTCGAGCGCCGTGTTCGACTTCACGCTCGCGAACCTCGCGTTCCAGGCCGATGACCTCGCGACCGCGGCGACCGAGTACGAGGCCTCGGTCGCGAAGTTCCCGAAGTTCCGCCGGGCGTGGAAGAACCTCGCCCTCATCCACGTGCGGAACGGCGACTTCGCGAAGGCCGCCCCGGCCCTCTCGAAGGTGATCGAGCTCGGCGGCGGCGACGGCCTGACCTACGGGCTGCTCGGCTTCGCGTACTCGAACCTCGACAGCCACCTCGCGGCCGAGAGCGCCTACCGCATGGCGATCCTGCTCGATCCCGGCACCAAGGACTGGCGGATGGGCCTCGCCCGCAGCTTCTTCAAGCAGGAGCGGTTCCCCGACGCGATCGCCCTGACCGGGAAGCTGCTCGACGAGACGCCCGACGCCGCCGACCTCTGGCTGCTGCAGGCGAACGCGTATCTCGGCAGCGGCCAGCCGATGCGGGCCGCCGAGAACTACGAGATCGTCGACCGGCTGGGGAAGTCGACCGCCGACAGCCTCAACATGCTCGCCGACATCTACGTGAATGACGAGCTCTACGAGCCGGCGGCCCGGCGGTACCTGCAGGCCCTCGACCTCGACGCGAAGGCCGACGGCGAGCGGCCGCTGCGGGCGGCCCAGGTGCTGGTCGGCCGCGGGGCCCTCGACGAGGCCAAGGCCCTGCTCGACGGCGTCGAGAGCCGCCGCGGCGGTGCGCTCGGCGAGGAACGCCGCAAGGAACTCCTCAAGCTGCGGGCCCGTGTGGCGGCCGCCGAGCAGGCGACCGAGACCGAGGCGAGGATCCTCGCCGAGATCGTGACGCTCGACCCGCTCGACGGCGAGGCGCTCCTGCTGCTCGGCCAGTACCACGCCCGCAACGGCGATCCCGAGCGGGCGATCTTCCACTACGAGCGGGCGGCGAGCCTCGAGAAGTTCGAGCCCGACGCGAAGGTCCGGCACGCCCAGCTGCTGGTCCAGCAGGGCAAGTACGCCGAGGCGATCCCGCTGCTGCGGGCGGCCCAGCAGCTCAAGTTCCGCGAGAACATCCAGGCGTACCTCGAGCAGGTCGAGCGGATCTCGAAGACCCGCGGCTGAGCCCGTTCCGCCTCAACCCCACCGCGACAGCAGGATCGCGAGATCCGACGGGCCGACCAGGCTGTCGCCGTCGAGGTCGCCGGGTCCGCTGGGAACCGTCGGGCCGAAGAGCGAAAGCAGAAGGGCGAGGTCGGCCGGGCCGACGGACCCGTTCCCGTCGAGGTCGGCCGGGTCGACCGGCGCCGACGGGGCTGCGATCGCGACCGGAACCGAGTTCGGGGCCGAGCCGGTCCCGGGACGGAAGAGCCCGATCGTGGCCCCGGCGGTCACCGGGGGCCGGTCGGCGATGAACCAGAAGTAGTAGAGCGTCGCGAACCGCAGGGCGTTGCTGTTCGCGCTCTGCGCGAACGTCCCGCCGGCCCAGGTCAGCGAGCCGCCGCCCTGCGTCGCGGTCCAATCGGTGC
>JBEIUL010000570.1:0-1632 GCA_040374395.1 Phycisphaeraceae bacterium | reverse complement strand
GCCCCCCCCCCCGCCGCGCACGCAGGATGGTCGTCGTACCGCGAGACGGGTCTGTCGCGCGCACGGCCCCGCCTTCCGCACACCTTCCTCTCACGGCGGAACGTGAAGGTGACTGCGCCTTCGACTCGCGTCGGAGGCCGGGGGCACCCGTTGCCTCTCCGATCGGCCTGCGACCGGAGCCCCGCCCATGACCCGCCCGACGACCTTCAGCGGCAAGCCGCCGGTGCTGAAGCGGCCGACCCGCATCGATGAGCTGCTCGACGCCCGCGTCATGGCCCGGCTCGACGGCCTCGACGTGATCACGCGGAAGATCTTCGCCGGCCGCGTGCAGGGCGAGCGGCGCAGCCGCCGCCGCGGCATGAGCGTCGAGTTCGCCGACTTCCGGCCGTACGTCCACGGCGACGACCTCCGCTTCGTCGACTGGAACATCTACGGCCGGCTCGACCGGCTCTTCCTCAAGGTCTTCCTCGAGGAGGAGGACCTTTCGCTCGTGGTCGTCATCGACGAGACGCCCTCGATGCGGTGGGGCAACCCCGACAAGTTCGTCTTCGCCCAGCGGCTTGCGATGTGCCTCGGCTACATCGGGCTCGTGAATCACCACCGCGTGACGATGGCGAGTTTCGGCACGCACGGGCTGAAGCTGCTCGCGAACCAGCGGGGCCGCCGGCGGGCGTGGGATCTCGGGAAGTGGATCCTCGGGCTCGACCCGACGCCCGAGGAACGCGCGGCGGACGGCGCCAAGCTCCCGACCCCCGTCGGCTTCGAGGAGGCGTGCAAGACGCTCGCCCTGCGGCGGCAGGGGCGGGGCGTGATGATCATCCTGTCCGACTTCCTCCATCCCGAGGGCTACGAGAAGGCCCTTCGCTACGTCTCGGGCGGCGGCTACGACACCTTCGCGATGCAGGTCCTGTCGCCCGAGGAGATTGATCCTGCGGCCCACGGCGTGAACGGCGATCTCCGGCTCGTCGACGTCGAGAGCGGCCGAGAGCAGGAGGTCACGATCACCCCCGCCGTGCTCTCCGCCTACCGCGAGCGGCTCGACGCGTATTGCGGCGGGCTGCGCGAGTTCTGCGTGCGGCGAGGCATCACGCATCTCCTCATCGACACCGCGATGGACCTCGACACGCTGCTGCTTGATTACCTCCGGAAGCGGGGGCTCTTGCGGTGAACTTCCTCACCCCGCTCGCCGGCGTGCTGCTTGCCGCCGCGGTCATCCCGCCCCTCGTCGCCCTCTACTTCCTGAAGCTGCGGCGGCAGAGGCGTACTGTGGCGAGCACGCTGCTCTGGAAGCGGTCGGTCGAGGACCTGCGGGCGAACGCGCCGTTCCAGCGGCTACGGCCGAATCTGCTGCTCTTCCTGCAGCTTCTCGTCATCGGGCTGGTCGCGTTCGCCCTCGCCCAGCCGCAGGTCGATGCGGGGCTCGTGGCGGGCGGGCGCACCGTGCTGCTCATCGACCGCTCGGCGTCGATGAACGCGACCGACGTCGCGACGGAACGCGAGCCGACGCTCACGCGGCTCGAGCTCGCGAAACGCGAGGCCGCGGCCCGCGTCGAGCGGCTCTTCGGCGGGGGGCTCTTCGCGGGTGGGGCCGAGGTGATGGTCATCGCGTTCGCCGACCGGGCCGAGGTGCGG
>JBEIUL010000244.1:0-4493 GCA_040374395.1 Phycisphaeraceae bacterium | reverse complement strand
TGGCCTCGTCGTTCCGCGCTGGGGCGACCAACAGCCGTCGCGATTCTCGCGCGAGCCGCTTCGCGGCTCGCGACTGCGGTGGCGAAAGCCGACCGTCGCACAAGGGAAGAGGGAAGAGGAAAGAGGCGAGCCGTGGATGGACTGGCTGCATGCCAGCCGGCGTGCCGCGGCCAACGTGCCTTCGAACCCGATCTGCACCCGATGACCTCGCTCGCGTCGGTCCGCGAACGACCCTCATCGTCGTACGATCGGCTTACTCGACTTCCTCGACGATGAAATTGATCGTGTACGAGACCTGATTCGCGCCTTCCTTCCACCAGAAGGTGAAGGTTCCGTCCGAGACCTCGAGTTTCGGGCTGTTCAGGTTGTACGCAGGAATCGGGAACGGTAGCCGGTACTTCGCCAGCAGATCGTCTCCCTGCGACTTCGCGAAGCCCAATCCGATCAACGGATGTTGGGTCGGAAGCGCGAGGAAGTTGACGACGCTGTCGGAGTTCCAGTCGATCTGGTTCGAGTTGTTGATGGCGGTAAAGGCACCCCGCTGAAGCTCCAGTGCGGGGACGCATGGCAAGATCTCGGTCGTGTATACGCCGGTCACCTCGAGGACTTCGACTTGAATCGCAGTGAGCCGCTGATTTGCGGATAGGGTGAACGTGACCAAGTCGGTGTAGGACTCATGGTTTGGATAGTACGACACGCCCGCCGGGGGACTTCCAGGAAAAATCGCACACTGTCCGCCCGGGGCTGGCGTCGAGGTCCCGATGATGCGGTTGGCTCCGACCTGGAAGAAAACCACCGTGGGTGCTGCCATGTTTCCCGACAACGGCCCATCGACCGATTCCGCCCACGCGGTTCCATCCGAACAACTGCGTCCCGTGGTGGGTGTTTGACCCCAGTTACCGAGCGCCATGACGAGGTCGACACCATCCACGACACGGTTGCCGTCCAGGTCTGCGGGGCCCTTTCCGGGCCCCCACGCGTTCAGGATGACCGTGAGATCATCGGCCCACACCCCGCCGTCGAGGTTGAAGTCGCCTCTGGCCTTCTCGCAGGAGTCAACGACTCCGTTGTCGTTGGCATCCGCCGCGCCGGCCGCGATCTCGAAGCAGTCGGAACGACCATCGCCATCGCAGTCGTTGGCCATGGCGTGTGTCGTCAGCATCGAGGCAGGCACGAGGAACACGGCGTGCGCGAGCGTGGAGCGGACATGCCTGAGAGATGCTTGAGACATACTGGGGGTCCTGTGGTCCACGCGCAAAACGAATTGATACGCAACCCGAAATCCGGCGGCCGTTCGGTTGAGAGGTCCGAGCCACGGTAGCGGACGCCTCAGGCAGTTACAACGGCTGCACTGTCCTTTTTGGCGAGTCAGGAGAGTTCCCGGCTTCGCACCTGCGCCGGAACGCGCCCTTTCGGATGTTGTTCCGTGATCCGCGGTCGGACGGAAGGGGACAGGCACGCCGCGTCGTGGCGCGTTGTCGGCATGGAGCGTGGGGCTGATGCCCGGGATGGGCAAGTCGGCGAACCCCTGTCCTGTCCCGGAGCGAGTGCGGGTGGTCGGCGGCGTTCCGCCCAGTTGCATCGACCTCGTCCTCGCTTTCGCCATCGACAGGCCCACGACGGCGTGGGAATCGACCGGGGCGCGCGGGTGGGAGATCGGCTCCGACGAGCCGTTCTCGTTTCGCACCGTCACGCCGCAGGGCTGTTCGGCGAGCATGATCGAGCCGCCGGTCCTGCCGTCGCCGAAGCCTTCACTTCCACCCCGCCGATGCGGCCCGAGGCCGTCGCTTTCCTCGAGGATTTCGCCCTGCTCGAGGAGATCCGCCACGAGGCCGCGCGACTCCCGGGCCTAACCGCCGACGAGCGATCGATGTTCGAACTGAAAGTCCGCACCGGCGCCACCGTCGAACGCCTTGCGGGCTGGCTCGGCCTCGGACGGGCGGCGCTCGACAGCACGCTGAGAAGGGCCGCCGAACGGGCCCGGAGGATGACCCCATGAACCACCGGAACGACGAGAACGAACGGCGGAACGAGATCCTCGCCCGCGGCCTCGCCGCGTTCGACGAGGCGGCCCGACGACGGCGGACGCGGCGCGGTGCCGCACGGGTCGCGCTGGCGGCGCTCCTAGTCAGCGCCGCGGGCCTGGTCGTACTGCGTGCCACGCGGCCCGCAGCCTCGACGCTTCCGCCCTACGTCGAGATCCTCGTCGACGACCGCCAGCTCACCGCCGAGCTCGAACTCGCGAACGCCTGCGAGCGGATCGGCCGCATCGAGGGACGCCTCGTCGTGGTCGAGTGCGCGGTGCCGCACCCGGCCGGGCCGCGGTCGTAGCGGGACGGCGCGTCGCCGGAAGTCGTCAACGGACTGCCGCCGGGCCCCTTCTGCATTCGCGGCAGGGCCGGATCGATGACGCGTTCGGGCGACATCGCCCGGGTTTTTGTATGCGAGCCAGCGAGGCCCCGCATCCCGGGCGAATCCTGCCGCGAAGATAGGCCGCCAAGAAGGCCGCCTTCGCGGTCCTGCCGGTCAGTCCCCACGCAGTCCCTCACTTTGGCCCGGAGACTTGCCATGCTTCGCCAGCTCACCGTCGTCGCCTCGTCCGTCGTCTGCCTCGCCGTCTCGCCCGTATCGGCCGAGGTCCCCTTCCAGCCGCTCGCCGATTTCGGCTTCGGCGGCAGCCCCTTCGACGTGAACGCCGCAGGCCTGATCGTCGGCGCCGTCAACACCAAGGGGCCCGGCACCTACGTCCCGGTCGTCTGGGATGCGGCCACCGCCACCCCCGTCGAGCTGCCCAACGAGTTCGGCGGCTACGCGGTCGCGATCAACTCGAACGGCGACATCGCCGGCATCGAGTTCCAGGAGTTCGGCATCTACGGCACGCCGGTGGTCTGGCTCGGCGGCGAGCGGTTTGAACTGCCCGACCTCGGCGAGGGCGGGTACGCCAACGACATCAACGAATCGGGCGTCGTCGTCGGGTCGGTCATCTCGAAGGGCCAGTACCGGGCCGCCCGCTGGGTCGATCGCGAGCTCGAGCTGCTTCCGCTCCCCGAGTTCGAGGTCGACGATGGGGTCATCTGGAGCTTCGCCAACAGCATCAACTCGTCGGGCGTGGTCACCGGCACCATACAGGCCCCGTCGGGAACCCCGTCGGCCGCGCTGCGGTGGGATTCCGAGGGCGTCTCGCTCGTTCCGAGCGACGGCCTCGAGACGAAGGGCGTCTCGATCGACAACCTCGGCGGGGTGCTCATCAACGGCTACTTCGACGGCGGTTCGTCACGGGCGCCCGCGGTGGTGATGCCGGACGGCGAGGTGAACGTGCTGCCCGTGCCCGCCGGTCTCTTCGGCGGCGCCTCCGGCCTGTCCATGAGCCGGAACGGCATCGTCGCGGGCTACTACTACGGGTCCGGGCCCGGTGGCTTCCAGATCAAGGCCGTCGCGTGGCCGAACGGCGTCTTCACGCCGCTCGCCATGCCGGAGGGCCAGCGGTACGCGTTCCCGAGCGGCGTCGGCGTCAACGGCATCGTCTTCGGATCGGCCACCGACGGGGTGAGCGCGGTCTCGGTGCCCGGTTTCTGGCAGCTTGACGTCGAGGACAACCTCGTCGAGACCGGCAGCCTCGTCGCCGGGCCGGGCGAGACCGTCGAGCTCTCGGCCGTCAGCCGCCGTACTTCCGGCGTCAACGTCGGCCACAGCGTCGCCGTGACGGTCGACGGGAACCCGGTCGGACAGGCGATCACCGACGCGAAGGGCGTCGCCCGCCTCGCCTTCACCGTTCCCGCGGACTTCACCGGCTCGCAGCTGACCGTGCAGTATGTCGACGAGAACGGCGCCGCGGCGACGGGCGTCATCGACGTCGAGAGTGGATGCACGACCGGCGACCTCAACTGCGACGGCCGCGTGAACGCCGCCGACCTCGCGAACCTCCTCGCCCAGTGGGGCGGCTCGGGCCCGGCCGACCTGAATGGCGACGGCACCGTGAACTCGCCCGACCTCACCGAGCTTCTCGCTCGCTGGGCGCCCTGATTACCGCGAAGCACCCGCCGCTTCAGGACTTGCCGCCACCGGACCGCCGCTTCCGCGTCGCGGGCACGGAGCTCGCCGCCCCGCCGACGCGGGCCCCGCGTGACCGGACCACGGGCATCGCGAAGAACGCGACCATGTAGAGATCGCCCGGCCGCCGCGTCTTGCGGGCGTCGAGATACCGCTTGAGCGAGACGAGCCGCTCGCGGACCGCGGCGAACTCGGCGGGCGTGAGCCAGGCGTGCTCGACCTTGCCCACGACGTTCTGGACGCCCGGCCCGAACTCGAGGCGGCCGGCGTCGGCGGCCCGCCGCGAGGTGCGGGCGACGATGCCGGCCATGGTCTTCATCGAGCGGTCGACGACCGCGCCGGTGACCTTCGCCGGGGTGCCCTTGAAGTCCGGGCGGAAGTCGTCGGCAGCGAGGTCGTAGACCCGCTCGGGACGGGTCCGGCCGGGCCGCTCGCCCCGGTCG
>JBEIUL010000374.1:0-2981 GCA_040374395.1 Phycisphaeraceae bacterium | reverse complement strand
CGTCGATGGCGCCCTCGACCGTAGCATCACCGACGATGACCTCGACCTGCACCTTGGGCAGGAAATCAACGACGTACTCGGCGCCACGATAGAGCTCGGTATGCCCCTTTTGCCGACCGAATCCCTTGACTTCGGTGACCGTGAGGCCTGACACCCCCACTTCGGCCAGTGCCTCGCGTACTTCATCGAGTTTGAAGGGCTTGATGATCGCAGTGATTTTTTTCATGGCTCAGAGGTCTCCTGCGCGATGCGCGCTTCTTCTTCAGTCTCGAAACTTCGACGTGATGGGCATGCGGACGGCCGCCGCGGCGCTGGTCCTCGATCCGGCCGACGCGAACGCGTTGGCGCTCTACGTGGCCAGCGATCTCAGCCGCGGGAATCGGCTGCCGACGGGTTCGACCGATCCCATCTTCGGCGATAACCGCTACAGCGCGGAGTTCTTCGCGACGGCGGCGGGCCCGACGCTCGGAGAGGCGGTGCTGTGCCTCGCGATCGACCGGCGCGACACCACGCTGGTCCTCGACGCCATCCGCGCCCTCGCGGGCACCGGCGGACGCGGGATCACCGCGCGGGCCGGCCGGGCCCCGATCATCGAGTGCCTCCAGTACCCCGATCGTCGCGTCCAGATCGAGTCGGCCCTCGCGATCGTCGCGAGCGATCCCCAGCAGAGCTTCAGCGGCGACTTCCGGATCGTTCCGGTGCTGGCCTCGTCGGTCCGCGATTCGGGCCAGAAGTTCGCGACCGTCGTGGCCGAGAGCGCCGAGGACCGGAATGCGACCGCGGCGATGCTCTCGTCGCTCGGATACACGCCGATGACCGGGGGTGACTCGTTCGCCGCGTGCGAGGCCGAGATCGGCCGCGAGTCGGGGCTCGATCTGCTGGTCGTGCAGGGATCCGCCGACTTCATCGCCTCGAACATGAATGCGGTCCGGGCGTCCCGGCTCGCGTCGGCGGTGCCGGTGCTTGCGGTGACCGACGCGGCGAACGCGCCCGCGGCGACCCGCGCCGCCGAGGCCGACCGCGGAACCGTGGTCTGGATCGCCGGCAGCGGCGACGAGACGTTCAAGAACGCGATCGACGGGGTCATGCTCGCCCAGGCAGGCGGCGAGATCGGTGCCGAGGAAGGCCTGGAATACGCGGTACGCAGCCTCGAGGCGCTCAAGACGATCGGCCTCCGTGGCCGGGGCATCTTCAACGTGCTCGATGCCGAGCCGGCGCTGCTGGCGACGCTCGCAAGCCGCAGCGGCGGCCTTCGGCTGCTCGTGGCCGACATCCTGGCGACCATGCCGACGCCCGAGAGCCAGCAGAAGCTCGTGTCGGTGGCACTCACCGGCGGCGCGGACGACGAGGACACGGTCGAGCTTCTGGTTCGTGCCGCGGCCAGCGCGCGGAGCCATGGCCGACTGGTCACCGACGACCAGGTCGCCCAGCTCCGGGACTTCATCGCCAAGAGTTCAGGTTCGGTCGCGGACGCGGCAGGCCGGCTGTACGGGGCCCTCGACCTGCCGTCGGACGAGGTCGTGAAGCTCATCGGGACCAAGTAACAAAGCCGACCGCACCCGAATCGCCGCCCCGGCTGGACCCGGCCGGCAGACCGTCCGATCTACACTGTCCACTCGCCGGGCCGCCGGAATCGCCGGAGCCCGTCGACGCCACCCTAGCTCAGCTGGTAGAGCGGAGCTTTCGTAAAGCTCAGGTCGGGGGTTCGAGTCCCCTGGGTGGCTTTCCCGGTCCGGAGGTTCCCGAGCGGAACCCCGGACCCCGCGCCGGGCCGCGTGAGGCGGTCAGGCCCCGCCGGCTGCTGCGGGCGGCTGGACCACCAACGAGATCTCGAGACTCTCGCTCGATGCGAGCCCGTCGGGCTCGGTCCAGTGGCGTATCCGCATGAGGCGGACGGCGGTCTCGAGCTTCCAGAGCGAGAGGCGGCGGGCCCGTTCGCGGCGGCCTTCCTCGCTCGCGGGATGGTGCCTCGGGGCGGGAAGGTCGGCGAGCGATCCCGTGCCGGCCCTCGGCGGGAGCTCGTCGTCGAAGAGCGTGTGGACGACGCGGCGGCCGCGCTCGAGCGCGAGCCGGATGACCAGCAGGTCGTCGGTCCGGATCGCGTCGCCGAATCCTGCGGTGCGAAGCGTCCGCTCGGCGACCGTGACCGACCCGGGGGGGACGAACAGGCTCATGCGGACGATCGCCCGGCGCGAGCCGTCCTCGCCGAACTCGACCTCGGCGGCGAGGGCGCTCCCGTCGACGACGCGGGCCGCGACGCCGCCCCCGGCGAGGATCCGCTTCGACTCGAGGTAGAGCTCGCGGACGCGTTCCGCCGCCGCCGAGCGTTCCTCGAGCGAGAGGTTGCGGGGCGGCGGGCGTCCTGTCACGCGTTGGCTCCGCAGCGGGTGCACGCGGGATCGACGCAGGGCTCGACGTGCGCGGTGGCGGTGCCGGGCAGGACCCGCTCGAGTTCGTCCTCGACGGACTTCGCGATCGCGTGGGCCCTGGCCACGTCGAGGGTCGCGGGAACCTGCACGTGGAAGTCGATCCAGTGCTCGCGGCCGACGTGCCGGTGGCGGATCTTGTGGAACGAGCAGATGCGGTCGTCGCCGGCGGCGGGCGAGGCACGCCGGCGCAGCACCCGTTCGATGGTCGCGGCGTCGTCGGTGTCGCGCTCGTCAAGCAGCAGGGCGATCGCCTCTCGGACGAGGCGAATCCCCGCGATCGCGGCGCCGATGCCGAGGGCGATGGCGCCCGCGCCGTCCCACCAGGTGCGTCCGGTCAGGACGACCAGCCCGAGGGCGGCGACGGTGATCAGCGTCGACCCCGCGTCGGTGAGCAGGTGCACGCCGCCGGCCTTCAGCACGAGCGATCCGTGCCGCCGTCCCGATGCGACGAGGATCACGCCCATGATCGCGTTCGCGACCGCGGGCGCGGGGGCCCGGGCGAGGCCGAGGCCGCGCCGGCCGGGGTCGCGGGGGGGCGGCAGCCACCCCGCG
>JBEIUL010000447.1:0-2357 GCA_040374395.1 Phycisphaeraceae bacterium | reverse complement strand
GTCTGCGGCGCCGCGAACGTGACCGGCTGGATGGCCCCGCTCCCGGCCATCGCCCGCATGGCCCACGAGGCCGGCGCGATGGTCTGCGTCGACGCCGCGCAGCTCATCGCCCACGCCCCGATCCGGATGGTCGCCGACGATCCGGCCGAGTCGATCGATTTCCTCGTGGCCGCGGGGCACAAGGCCTACGCGCCGTTCGGGGCGGGTTTCGTCATCGGCCCGCGCGGCGTGCTCGACGCGGCTGCGCCCTACCTGCCGGGCGGCGGGACGGCCGCGTCGGTCACCGTCGACGGCGTCTCGTACCTGCCCTCGCCCGACCGGCACCACGGCGGCACGCCGAACATCGCCGGCGCGATCGGCTTCGCGGCGATGCTGCGCTACCTCGGCAAGGTCGGGATGCAGCGGGTCCGCGAGCACGAGATGGAATTGCTGCGGCACGCCTGGGACGGCCTGCGGAAGATCGACGGCATCACGCTCTACGGCCCGCCCGACCTCGACGAGCGGGTGGGCATCGTCTCGTTCAACGTCGCGGGCGTGAACGACATGCTGACCGCGGCGGTGCTTGGCGAGGAGTTCGCGGTCGCGGTCCGAAACGGCCGCTTCTGCGCCCACGTGCACGCCGACCGGCTCTTCGCGGCCCAGGGCGGCTGCACCCCGACCGGCGACGGGCCGCCCTCGGCGGTGCGGGCGAGCTTCGGGATCTTCAACGATCTCGGCGACGTCGAGCGGCTGCTCGAGGGCGTGCGCGCCGTGCAGGCCCGGTCGTGGAAGGGTTCGTACCGGATGTCCGGCCGCGGCGTGCAGGCCGAGCGGAATTGGCACGGTCGCTGCGCCGACGCGTGGATGGAAGGCGATGCGAAGGAGGGATCACCCGATGAGCCAGTTGCGCCAAGTGCGGCCGATGCGTGAACGGACTCGATCGCTGGCGGTCGCGGCGTGGATTTCAGCCGCCGGCCTCGCCGGAAGCGCCTTCGCCTCCGACCCCGGCCGCGACGCGTGGGTCCAGTCGTTCCAGGCGCAGCAGGCCCGCCCCGCCTCGGCGGGCGAACGGCTCTCGAGCGCCGCGAGCCAGTTCAGCGAGGGCTTCGCCTACCTCGAGCTCGTGCTCGCCCTGCTCACCGCCGCGGGCTGCTCGGCGATCCTCGCGTGGACGCCGGTGGTGCACGCCCGCAAGGACGCCGCCGACATCCTCGAGTCGAAGAAGATCCTCGTCGCCCTCGGCGTGGTCGGGGCGGTGGTGGCCGGCCTCGTGACCGTGAACCCCGCGATGGGCCTGGTGATCTTCGGCATCGGCGGCCTCATCCGCTTCCGCACCGTGCTCGAGCATCCGCGGCTGACCGCCAAGGCGATCCTGTGCGTGCTGGTGGGACTCGCGGCGGGACTGAACCAGTTCGTGACCGCGGGCCTCGTGACCGTCGCGGGTTTCCTGATCGTCTGGTGGATCGAGCGGTCGACCACGCTTCGCCTGCGGGTGAAGCTGCCGTCGAACGCGGCCGGCGACCGGGCCGCGGTCATGGCCGCGATCGACGAGACGCTACGGCAGGCGAACTGCAAGCCCCGCAAGGTCGCCCCGGTCGGCATCGGACGCCACGTCGTCGCGGTCGCCACCGCGCCGAGCTCGCTCGACACCGACGAGCTCGCCGATCGGCTCGGCCGCACGCTCGTGCAGGTCACCGGCCAGACCGTCGAGGTCGAGGCCCGGCTGGCGGAGTGAATCCGGCCGCCCGCCTCACCCGCCGCTGGACGCCTTCCACTCGGTGATGATCTTCCGCTGCTTCTCCGGCTTGGCCGTGAGGGCTCGGAAGTCGTTCGCGTCGGCGAGCGAGGCGAAGCCGTAGATCTGGCCGTCGAACAGGATCGGCACCGCGGCGGCGTCGAGCGTCTCGCCGCTCATCGGGCAGGTGGCGTTCGTGATCCGCTTCTGCGGCAGCACCTGCTCGGACGCGGCGCGGGCCCGGGCCTTCGGCTTGAGCGTCGCGAACTGCTTTCGGTCGGCCTCGGTGAGGCAGTACACCGGATAGACGTTGAACCAGGCCTGCGGGCTCTCGACCGTGACCTCCTCGCCGGTGATCGGGCAGAGGATCGGGGCGGGCGGCGCGATGGGCTCGGTCGGGAAGGAACGGTCCACCTTCTTGGCGAGTTCGGGGTCGGCGGCGCACGCGGCGACGAGCGGGAGGGTCATGAGGGCGAGCGTGCGGGCGAGGGGGCGGCGGTTCATGGCTGGCTCCTGATGCGGAAGGAGCGTGAGAATGGGATGGTCAGGAGCGATCCGCAATCGGCCCGGCCACCGCCTTGCGTGATCCGCATCGGGCCTTCACGGGATCTTTGCGCGAAGCGCTTGCGGCGTGTTCATCGAG
>JBEIUL010000407.1:0-2728 GCA_040374395.1 Phycisphaeraceae bacterium | reverse complement strand
TTCGTCTCGCTGCGGTACGGCGGCAAGGTCGTCGGCCTCGGCAACGAGCTGAACGGCCTCTCGCTCGGCGGCGTCGGCCGGCAGACCGAGATCTCGCACATCGAGATCATGAACAACGTCGACGACGGCATCGAGGTCTGGGGCGGCACCATCGACTTCAAGTACTTCGCGATCTGGAACGTCGGCGACGACAGCCTCGACATCGACCAGGGCTGGCGCGGCCGGGCCCAGTTCGGCCTGATCGTGCAGGGCTACTCGGTCGGAGCGGCCCAGGGCTCGGGCATCGGCGACAACGCCCTCGAGCTCGACGGCGCCGAGCAGAGCGACTGGCAGCCGGTCACCACCGCGACCCTCTACAACATGACCGTCATCGGCCAGCCGGTCTCCGGCGACCACGGCACGGCGTGGCGTGACGGGGCCCGGGTCCAGATCCGGAACTCGATCTTCATGGACCTCGGCGAGCGGCTCGTCAACAACGACAACATCGACGGCGACGGCGGTGCGGGCTACGGCTTCAACGGCACCCTCTCGTGGGCCAACTGCTGGACGACTCCCTTCAACACCTACTCGACCGTGAACGCCCCGGCGAACCCGGCCCAGTACTACACGGCCCAGCTCGACGGCAAGCTCTGCGAGATCAAGGACAGCGTGATGTTCCGCAACCTCTTCGCGACCGCGTACAACGAGGCGACCGCCCGCGGCGTCTTCGGTGCGAAGAACAACAACGTGAACGCCGGCAGCGCCGCGGCCGACCTGCCGATCGCGGCCATCACCCGCGGCTCGTCGGTCACGCCGTTCGGCACGCTCGTCCAGCTGCCGGTCGTCTCGCTCGATCCCCGGGCCCGTAACGCCGCGTCGAGCAGCGTCGGCCGCGCCCCGAACAACGGCTTCTACACCGAGGCGCAGTTCCGCGGGGCCTTCCCCTCGGACGCCAACTGGCTCTGCGGCTGGACCGCCTCCGACGCGTTCGGCATGACCGCCGAGGTCGACTGCGTCACCGACGAGCTGCCCTGCCCGGCGGACTTCGACGGCGACGGCAACGTCCTCGCGTCGGACCTCACCGTGCTCCTCGGCGGCTGGGGTACCCCGGCGGGTGACCTCGACGGCGACGGCGCCACCGGCGGGTCGGATCTCACGATCCTGCTCGGCGCGTGGGGCCTGTGCAACTGAAAGCCCGCACGAGGCGCGACGCCGCGTGCATGAATTGAGTTCGAGCTGATTGCAGACCTGGGCCGTCCGGCGGTGGAACCGCCTTCCCCGCCGGACGGCCCTTGCTCCAGACACGTCAACGTCCGAGATCACGATGAGCGCCTTCCTCCTCCCGGCCCTGCTCATGGCGACCGCGATCGCTCCGCCCGCGTCCGCCGCGCCCCCGGCCCCCGCGGCCGCCGCCGCGGCCGGTCCGGACTGGCGCGAGACCTGGCTCGACTTCGGATTCGAGGTCGCGGCCTCGATCCCCAGAACGCCGCACGCGAACGATCGGGCCAAGGCCGAGGAGATCGCGGCGCTCGCCTACCTCCGGATCGGCCGCCCGCAGCGGGCCGGCGTGCAGGTCCTCCGCATCGAGGGATGGCGGCGGGGCACGGCGTCGGCCGAGATCGCGGGTGCGTTCATCGACGCCGGTGACCTCGACACGGCTCGGAAGTTCCTCGCCCTCGCCGAGCAGGTGGCCGAGTCCCAGGTCGAGTGGCGTCGCGACCGGGTGCGGGTCGCGGCGGCGAGGCAAGTCGTCCGCCTCGGCGAGGCGGACCGGGCGGAAGAGCTCGCGAAGGAGGCCTCGCCCGAGGAGGCCGGACGGCTCACGGCCGCGAAGGCGGTGGGGGCCGGGACCTACGCCGACGCCCTCGCGGGGCTCGACGGACTCGCGGCCTCGGGCCGCTTCGAGCTCGTGCGGCTCGCGATCGACGGGTACGTCGATCTCCTCGATCGCCAGTGGTCGGATGCGGCACGCCGGTCGGAGCTTGACGCCCGCATCCGGAAGTGCTTCGATCGCCTGCCGGCGTCGGTTCCGATCGAGGCCCTCGCCCGCATGGCGGATCTCTCGGTCACCCGCGGCGATGCCGCGCGGGCCCGGGGCGAGCTCGCCGAGGCGAGGGCGATCGTGGCCGCGGCGACCTGGCCGCCCGACGTCCGCTGCTCGGTCGAGTCGCGGCTGGCCGCGGTGCGTTTCCGCGCGGGCGAGACCGCCGAGGCGAAGGCCGACGCCGAGAACGCGGGCCGGATCTACGACGACGGCCGCGAACTGATCATCGATATCGATCGCGCCGCCGCGCTGCGGGCCCTGGCCTCGGCGTGGGCGGCGATGGGGGAGGGAACGAGGGCCTTGGCGACGTACCGCCGGGCCCTGGACGAGGGTGCCGTGAATCCCAACAGCCGACCGCGGGCCGTGGACCTGTCCGCGACCTGCGTCTCGATGGCCGCCGCCGGGGTCGAACCCGACGCCGCGTTCCGCGAGCGGGCCGAGGCGATTCGCCAAGCGTTGGGTGATCCCTGGTGAACCGATCCCGCCGCGGACATCTCGTCGCCGGCGCGTCGCTCGCGACCCTGCTCGCGGGCCACGCCTGGGGCCGGCAGGCCCCGCCACCGCCGCCTCCGCCGCCCTCGGCCGCGGCGGCGAAGGGCGGAGCGATCCGCGGCACGGTCTTCGACCGCGAGTTCAAGGCGCCCCTGGCCCGGGCCACCGTCACCGTGATCGAGACCGGCCGCACGGTCACCGCCGGCGACGACG
>JBEIUL010000082.1:0-8150 GCA_040374395.1 Phycisphaeraceae bacterium | reverse complement strand
GTCGCGGCGATCGGCTTCGCGCCGAGGCCGGTCCCGATGATGTCGCGGATGCAGCCTCCGATGCCGGTGGCGGCGCCGCCGTAGGGCTCGATCGCGCTCGGCCGGTTGTGCGTCTCGCACTTGAAGCAGACCGCGTCGGTCTCGTCGAAGGCGACGACGCCCGAGTTGTCGACGAAGACCGAGAGGCACCAATCGATGCCGTCGGCGATGAGTTCGTTCGTCGCGGCGGCGACCGTCGACTTGAGCAGGTTCTTCACGGTCACCGTGCCGTCGGCGGCGACCTCGTGGCCGGGCCGTCCCGCGGCCGAACGCACCAGCGACCAGCCGGCGGAGCCCGGCCGCTCGCGGTATCGCACCGTCGACTTGAGCGTCTTGTGCACGCAGTGCTCGGACCAGGTCTGGGCAATCGTCTCGAGCTCGATCTCGCGCGGCTCGCGGCCCACGCGGCGGTACTCGTCGCGGATCGCCTGCATCTCCTCGAGCGAGAGGAAGAGGTGGGCCTCGCGGCTCATCCGCTCGAGCTCGGCGTCGGACAGGTTCCGGATCGGCACCTCGCGGATCGCCAGCTCGTACGGCTTCCCGGCCGGGAACGACTCGGGCAGGAACGGCTTGTCGTGGATCGCCTGGATCACCGTGTTCGCGAGCAGGCGCTCGGCGACCGCCCGGGCGAACTTCGCGTCGACGCCGTGCAGGTCGTACCGCTCGCCGGTCCGCACCCGGACTCGCTTGCCCAGCATCGCGGCGATCGTCTCCTGCACGCTCTCGGCGGCCGGATCGGTCACGCCCGGCAGCGGATGCACCTCGACGACCGACACGCCCGGCGGCACCTTCGACATCGCGGCCTGGGCCGACACGTGCAGTTCCGCCGCCTGCGTCACGCAGTCGGCGAGCAGCTCGTCGGCGATCCGCGAGAGCTCCTCGCGATCGAGGTCGCCCTCGACGAGGTACACGCTCGCGTGCTCGACCTTGCGCGGCTTCTTCGCGAGGCCGAGGGCCTCGATGGCGCGAAGCACTGCGGCCCCGCGCGGATCGGCCATCCCGCGACGGGGACGGACCTCGATGCGGTGGATGCGGACGGCGGAACGCGGCGGCGTGGCGACGGAACTCATCGGAAAGGGCACGATTCTACGGGGTTCCCCCGCCCCGCCACCCGCCTCGCGGAGACCTTCCCGGAAATGAGGACCGGGAGCCGTTTCCGGCCCCCGGTGGAGGTTTCGCTGTGGATTTCCCGTCGGTTCAGAACAGCAGCTGGAGCTGGCTCTGGAAGACGAGCGCGTCGCGGGAACCGGTGACCCGCCAGCCGGTCTCCTCGTTGTACCAGGACGGGTCGACCGAATCGAGCGAGTAGCCCAACTGGGTGGTCCACCGGATGTCCTGTCCGTCGATGTACCAGTTCACGCCGACGTTGACGATGCTGAGGTTGTTCTCGAAGCCGTAGAGGGCACCGAAGTTCGGGGTGGTCGACGTGGTCAGGGCCCGGATCGCCTCGGTGTCCGGGCTCGAGAACGAGCCGAGCTCGTAGCGGGCGAACAGCTCGACCTTCGGGTCGATGTAGAAGCCGCTCTGGAGCACGACGCCCCACTTGGTCCACGAACCGGTGTCGAAGTACGTCGGCACGCCCAGCGGCGGGAAGGGGTTGCCGGCGCTGGGGTCGCCGCCGCCCTGGACGTAGGTCGCGTGTGACTCGTTGTACGAGTAGTAACCGGCGGCGAACAGGCTCAGACCACCGAAGTCGAAGCTCGCGTCGACGGTGAGGTCGAAGCGGTTGTTGGTTCCCTGCTGGGCGGGGTTCGCGGGAGCCGTGCCGAAGTCAGCCTGCGTCTCCTGGTAGTTGAGGCCGAAGCCGAACAGCATGCCGAAGGGGTTGCTGCCCGGGCTGGTGAACTGCTGGAACTGATCCCACGACCCGTACGGCTTGAACTCCATGCGACCCGTGAACGCCCAGCTCCCATCGCCGTCGAGCCACGCCTGGTTGAGGCCGTCCGACCCGCCGTTCAGCTTCAGCTGGCCGCCGATGTTGTCCTGGCCGCCGTTGCTGAACGCGACCTGGGCGCGGAAGAAGTCGTCGGCGTACCCGAGCTCGATGCCCTGCGAGTACCAGACGCCCATCGAGTACGAGATCACCGACCGCTGCGTCGCGAGCTGGTACTGCCAGTCGACGAGCTCCTCGCGGGAGAACGGCAGGCGGAACTGGCCGGCACGGAACGACCACTGGCTGTCGAGGTCGAATCGGGTCCACGCGTCGAGCAGGGTGAACTCACCGCTTCCGCTGTCGGAGGGCCGCACGTTCCCGGTGGAGACTTCCGTCGACTGCGTGTTCTCGAAGTTCCCACGAAGCATGTAGCGGATGCCGGGCCCGAAGAGGTGCCCGTCGATCCACAGCTGGGCTTCGGGGATGTCGAAGCCCTCCTCGTTGGCGTCGGAGGTGGTCCAGTCGTACGCCGTGTAGGCCGGAAGGACGATCGGCTGGCCGGAAGCGTTGGTCTCGTTCGACGGCGGCGTCGTCCGCATGTTGTTCCAGATGAATCGCGTCTGGAGCAAGCCGTGCACGTTCATCCGGAAGCGGCCGTCGGGGCTCGCGAGGAAGAAGCCGTCGTCCCAGCCGGCGGTGGCGCCGGAACCCTGCAGGCTCCAGCGGGTGTCGGCATCGGCGAGGGTGTCGGCGACGATCGATCGGATCTCGGCGGCCCGTTGCTCGGTGAGCCACTCGTCGCCGTCGGCCTGCTTCAGCTGCGTGACCTCGGTCTCGAGCGCGGCGTTCCGCTTCTCGAGCTGGTCGAGACGACGCAGCAGTTCCTCGTTCGAGGTGCCGGTGCCTGCATCCTGGGCAAGCGAGGTCGGCGCGAGAGCGAGAAGCGAAATCGCGAAGAACGATCGATGAAGGGTCATGGTGGCTCGCATCCTGCGGGCGCTCCCGGTTGGTCCCGCCTAGGCCGGAACGGCCGGTCGGGTTCGGTTCAAGATCGGACGTCGTCGCCGTCGACGGACTGGCCCGCAAGGTAGCGGGTATCGGGGGCTCCCGCGAGTTCTATCGGACGCGAGTGGGGTCGGGCTTCTGGCGAAGAGCGCAATACATCGCGTTGGAAAAGGAAAACCGGCGGGTCCCTGCGGACCCGCCGGCTGAGCCTTGTGCCACCCTGTCGTGCGACAGGGTCGGATGTTGATGGAATCGACTCAGGATCTGGCTGCAGATCCCGTCAGGCCTTCATCAGAAGGTGACGGTGAACTGCGACCGGACGAGCCACTCGCCGGAGGCGGGCTGACCATCGGGATTCGCGCCCGAGGGGAGCCAGCCGGTACCGGAGACGGCCCAACCGCCGCCCTGGCTGTTCACGCCGTTGGTGGCGGCCATGCCGTCGAAGGAGTAGCCGATGTCGGACTGCCACTTCACGCGGTTCTTGCTGAAGTACATGTTGAGGCCGACCGAGGCGATGCTCTCGTTCGGCTGGCCGCCGGCGGCCTGGGTGCCGTTGTTGAGGTCACCGTACTCGTAGCGGGCCGCGAGCTCCATCTCCGAGCTCACGAACGCGCCGGCCTGGACCTGGAAGCCCCAGGCGTCGGTCACGCCCTGCGACACGCCCGCGGTGGCGAGGTAGTCGTTGGTGCCGGCGTAGTAGATGGCGCCGAAGAGGTTGAAGCCACCGAAGTCAGCGGTGACGTCGGCGGTGAGGCCGAACGACTCGCCGCCGGCGTTGGTCGCGGTACCACCGGTACCGACGGTGCCGTTCACACGGCCCTTCTGCCAGTAGCCACCGACGCCCACGAGCAGGCCGAACTCCTCGCCCTGCCACGACTGCTCGTCGTCGAACTGGGCCCAGGTGCCGCCCATCTTGAACTCAGCGCGGCCGTCGAGGGCGAGCTGGTTCGCGGGGGAGGCGTTGCCGACGCTGCCGGCGGTGCCGTTGTAGTTGGTGAACTGCGAGTTCAGGGTCGGCGAGTTGCCGCCCACGCCCTCGGAGTAGGTCACGTGGGCCCGCATCATGTCGTTGTCGAAGCCGAACTTGATGCCCTGGGTCCACTGGGTACCGAACACGTAGTCGACGTTGGCCATGTCAACCATCTGGAGATCCCAGAGGTTGAGCGAGCCCTGGCGGGTGATCGCCGACTTGAACTGACCGGCCTGCACGTAGAAGTCGCCGAAGTCCTTCATGACGTAGGCGTCGAGCAGGAAGACCTGGCCATTCGAATAGCCGAGGGTCGACGGCACGATCGCGGTCTCGTCGTAGATCGCGAGGCTCACGCCGTACTTCCAGCTCGGGTCGAACATGTAGCCGTCGAAGCTGAGGCCGGTGTGCCGAATGGCAAAGCCCCAGTTGTTGTTGTAGTTGCCGGTCTTCGCGCCGGCCGCGTCGGTGTACTGGTTCGACCGGTTGTTGTAGGTGAACCGGGCCGAGGCGGTGCCGCCGACGTTGAGGCGGAAGTTGCCGTCAGCGCTCGACAGGAAGAAGCCGTTGTCGAAGCCGGCGGTCGCACCGGTGCCCTGGAGGCTCGAGCGGGTGTCGGCGTCCGCGAGGACGTCCTGCACGAGGCCCTTGATCTCGGCCGCGCGCTGCTCGGTCAGCCAGTTGTCGCCGCTCTGCGCCTTCATCGAGGCGATCTCGGCGCGGAGATCAGCGATCTCCTGCTGGTAGTTGGTGTTGGCGTCACCCGCACCGAACGCGGCGCCCGCGAGGAGCGTCGTGCCGGCGAAGAGACCCACGGTCTTGGTCAGGCTCATGTCTGAAGTCTCCTGAATCTGTCGGGTCCCAAGCCCTGACTCGTTGGCTTGGGATCCAGTCCATCAACCCGCTCGCCTATCCCATGCCACGAAAGCAAGGGCCGAGCGGGACACCGGCATATCGGTCAACCGGTGTCAATCGAATGAGGGCGGGATTCTAGCGAGATCCTCCGAGCGGTAAAGAAGGGGCCGCGGATTGCGGGACCAGCAGCCCACGAGGAAGGTTGTAAGTGCATGCCTTTCATGCTTTTGCGAACTTCTCCGCCGCCTTTGCGTCTGCCCTAAGAACCTCGTTCTGACCCTCCCGCGGGAATTTTCTCGGGACAAGCAACTCGACGCCGGCCGCGACGGTCGCGACGCCGACGAGCGTCACCCCTGATTTTCTGGCCGCGGAAGCCACATCGGCCACCTGCCCCGCCGGGACCGCGACGGTGTGTCCACCCCGTCGGGCAACTTCGTTCAGGCGCTGCTCGAGGAACCGGATCGGCCGGATCTCGCCCGAGAGGCCGACCTCGCCGATCGCCGCGAAACGGCTGGGAACCGTGCGTCCGAGGTACGCCCCCGCGACGGCCAGCAGGAGCGCGAGGTCCGCCGCGGGTTCCGTCAGCCGGATGCCCCCCGCCACCGCCGCGAAGATGTCCTGGTCGGCGAGGCGAAGGTCGCCGTGCTTCTCGAGCACCGCGATGGACATGGCCAACCGGTTCGGATCGATTCCCGAGGCCCGACGCTTCGCGGTGCCGAGGAACCCGGTCGCGGTCAGGGCCTGGACCTCGGCGATCAGCACGCGGCTGCCCGCGAGGGCGGGCACGAAGACGCTGCCCGGACGAGGGTCGTCGCCGAGGGCCAGCGAGCCCTCCTCGATCTCGGCCAGTCCCCCGCCGGTCATCTCGAAGAGCCCGATCTCGTGGGTCGAGCCGAATCGGTTCTTGATCGCCCGGACCACCCGATGGGCGTGATGGCGGTCGCCCTCGAACTGGAGCACCACGTCGACGAGGTGCTCGAGCAGCTTGGGGCCCGCGAGGTCGCCGTCCTTCGTGACGTGCCCGACCACGATGACCGCGATGCCCGAGGCCTTCGCAAGCATCACGAGCTCGAGGCAGCAGCGGCGGAGCTGGGTCATCGAGCCAGGCGAGGCCTCGAGGTCGGCCCGGTAGAGCATCTGGACGCTGTCGACGACCAGCACGTCCGGCGCGGTCCGGCGGGTCTGCTCGGCGATCCGGGCGAGGTTGGTCTCGGAGAGCACGAAGAGATTGGTCTCGCGCTCGGCTCCGCCCGCGGGCGACGCGATCCGCTCGGCCCGCAACTTCACCTGCTGGCCGCTCTCCTCGCTCGACACGTACAGCACCCGTCGGCCGTCGGCCGCGAGCGACGACATCGCCTGCAGCAGCAAGGTGCTCTTCCCGATGCCCGGCTCGCCCCCGAGCAGCACGGCGCTCGCCGGGACCAGCCCCCCGCCGAGCACGCGATCGAGTTCGGCGATGCCGGTCGGGATCCGCGGCACCGCGAGCGACTCGACCTCGGACAGCGGCACCGCCTTCGCCGCGGGCGAGACGTCGTGGTCGCCCAGCCATCCTGCGGCCGCCCCGAGATGCGCCGGAACCTCGCCGCCACCCTCCGCGGCGTCGGCCGGCGGGTGGTAGCGCTCGAGCGAGTCCCACGCCCCGCAGTCGGGGCACTTCCCGGCCCACTTCGGATGCGACGAACCGCACGCGCCGCACAGGAACACCGCACGCGACTTGGCCATGGCCGCATGCTACGGGCCGTTTCTGCCGACCTGACCGGATCGCGCCGTTTTCCCGGCATCGCCCGGGCCGTGTCGGGAATGTCGCCGTCGGCCCGAGAGCGAGCGAGACGGTGGCGGGCAATAAGGCGAGACGAAGCCGAAGCAGTTCCAGACACGGCCTAGCGACGAGACCGCATGATCGCCCGCATGCGGTGCGTCCACACGAGGTAGTCGACCATCGCCTCGCGGCGTTCGCGGGCATCGGGCATGCGGCCCGGATCGTTCCCGAAGGCCGTCTCGAGCCGCCATCGCCAGTACTTCCCGCGGAATCGGAACCCGGTCGCGAGCCCGAGCCGCAGCGCCGCGAGGACCGCGACGAGGCGACGACGGAACCAGTCGAGAAGCTCGATCACGCCGCGAAGGCTACCGCGCGAACGCCTCGGACTTGCGTTTCGCGCCGCGCCGGGTCAGTATGAAGCCGTTCACTCCTTGCAGACGCCGGTCGCCCACACTCCGACGCGACCGGCGTCTGTTTTCGTTCCGCCCGGAAAATCCGCGGGGAACTCGCTCAGTGCATCGAGACCGGACCCTGCCGCGGGTCGGGGATCGCCGCGTCCGAAAGGGCCACCGGATGGCTCGGCGCCGCCCGGCCGCGCTCGCCGGCGGGGTACCACCGGCTGCCGACCATCGGGATCCGACGGTTCGCGTTCGCCTGCCGCGGCATGAACGGCTGGATCGCGTACACGATCGCCACGCAGCCGAGCGAGCCGGCCCAGAGCCACGACGTCCAGCCCATGTGGACGAAGACGCTGGTCATGAGCACCACGAGGAGCGACGTCGGGATCATGCCCTCCCACGCGAGCTTCATCAGCTGGTCGAAGCGGAAGCGGGGGATCGTCCAGCGGATGGCCATCATGAGCGAGAGCATCAGGAAGGCCTTCCCGAGCATCACGCCGACCTGCAGCAGGATGAGGAAGATCGAGCCCTCGGCCGGCAGCTGCCAGCCGAAGGGCAGCGGGTTGATCGACCAGCCGCCGAGGAACAGCACGGCGAAGAACGCCGAGCCGGTGATCATGTGGAAATACTCGGCCAGGAAGAACATCGCGAACCGCATCGCCGAGTACTCGGTGTGGTAGCCGCCGACCAGCTCGCTCTCGGCCTCGGCGAGGTCGAACGGCAGGCGGTTCGACTCGGCGAGGAGGCAGGTGAAGAAGAGGATCGCGACGATCGGCTGGGCCAGCAGGTTCCAGCCGTGCTTGGCCTGGTGGGCGACGATCTCGGTCGGCAGCATCGAGCCCGCCGTCAGGATCACCGCGAGCAGGCAGAGGCCCATCGGGATCTCGTACGAGATCATCTGGGCGCTGGCGCGGAGGCCCCCGAGGAAGCTCCACTTGTTGTTGCTCGCCCACGCCCCCAGGGCGACGCCGTACACGCCGAGGGCGCCGACCGCGAGCAGGTAGACGACGCCGACGTTGATGTCGGCCCCGATGATGTTGACCGACAGGCCCGCGAGCCTGTCACCCACGAACGGCAGCGTCCCGAGATCGAGCGTGCCGCCCCACGGGATGATGAGGAACCCCATCATCGCCGGCACCATGAGCAGGCCGGGGGCAAGCGTGAAGAGGATGACGTCGACGCCGCGGGGGGCGTAGTCCTCCTTGAGGATGAACTTGAGGCCGTCGGCGATCGGCTGCAGCAGGCCCTTCGGAC
>JBEIUL010000153.1:0-6054 GCA_040374395.1 Phycisphaeraceae bacterium | reverse complement strand
GGCGTCGCCCAGATCAACGTCGGCGCCGCGACCGAGGTCGAGATGAAGGAGAAGAAGGCCCGCGTCGAGGACGCGCTGCACGCGTGCCGCGCCGCGGTCGAGGAGGGCATCCTGCCCGGCGGCGGCGTGGCCGTGCTGCGGGCCCGGGCCGCGCTCGACAAGCTCCGCAAGTCGCTCGAGGGCGACGAGAAGGTCGGCGCGGACATCATCTTCCGCGCCCTCGCGGCCCCGGTGAAGCAGATCGCGGCCAATGGCGGCCTCGACGGCTCGATCGTGGCCCAGAAGGTCGAGGAGTCGAACGACGTGTCGTTCGGCTTCAACGCCGCGACCGGCCAGTACGGCGACCTCGTGAAGGCGGGCGTGATCGTGCCGACCAAGGTCGAGCGGATCGCCCTCCAGAACGCGGCCAGCGTGAGCGGCCTGCTGCTCACCACCGACTGCGCGATCACCGAGATCAAGGAGAAGAAGGCCAAGGCTCCCGCCGGTGCCGGCGCGGGCATGGACGACATGGACTATTGATCGGTCCCCGATCTCCTGCCGGATTCCCCGGGCCGGACGGCACTCGCCGTCCGGCCCTTTTCGTTCGGTGCGGCGCTTCTCGACGTTTTCCGGCGCTCACGCCAGACCCACGGCACGCGCGAGCAGCCAGCCACCGCCGCTCGCGATCGCGACGAGGCCGCCGATCACTGCGGTGATCCTCAGCCGCCGTCGATTCAGCGCCGCGACATCGACCCAGACCCGGCCGTCGTCGAGTTCCCGAACGACTCCGGCCCGCACGAAGCGATCGAGATCTGCCGGCCGCACGATGCCCGCGGTCTTCGGCCGCAGGGCGACGCTCGCGTCCGTGGCGCCGGCCTTGACCAGCGCCCCTACGGCGCCCGGCGGCCGCATCCGCCACGCGATGATCATCGAGAGCGGGAGCAGCAAACCTCCGAGGATCCCGAAGGTCCCGGCACCGGGCGGCGACATCGGAGGAATGGGCATGACCTTCGAACGATACCCACGCCCAAGCCCACGCCAAAGACAAGGGCCCGCCTCCGGAGAGGCGGGCCCTTGGATGAACTCAGGCTTGTCAGGCAGGCGACCCCGGCCGAAGCCAGGATCCCCCGACGCTCGCGATCAGCGGGCGCCGGCGGTGTCGCGGCCCTGGACGCCGTCGGTCGTGTGGATGTGGTAGCTGGTACCCACGAGCCAGTCGAACGCCTGGGCGCCGAAGTAACCGTTCTGTCCGAACGGAGTCTGGCGGTGCCAGAGGCCCTTCTCGACCCAGCCCTGCTGCGACTCGTTCGCGTTCTTCGCACGGAGGTCCGACTCCATGGCGTCGGCGACGCCCATGGTGGAGACGTGGCCGTCGAAGAACAGGGTGACCGGGGTGCTGTTGTAGGCGTGATTGAAGTAGTACGGCTCGTTGCCGCCCGCGAAGTTCGGGTTCACGGTCGTGGCCTCGGTGTTCTGAAGCCACGAGTGCTCGAGCATGCGGGTCTTCAGGTCGGGGTAGGTGCACTGACCGACCGCCGGCGAACGCCAGCCACCCGCGAGGGTGTTGGGGTTCTTGAAGCCCTTCTTGTCGTACACGTCGGGCGACCAGAGGGCCGCCGGCGAGAAGCAGTACGTCGAGAAGGCGATGTCGCCGGTCGAGTTGAACTGGTCAGCCTGGCCGAAGTACTTCTCGGCGATGGCCAGGTTGATCTTGTCCTTCGGGGCCCAGAAGACCGGGTCGTAGAACTTGTTGTTGATGTAGCCGGCGAAGCTCTTGGCGTTGGGCAGGCGGAAATAGCCGAAGCCCGCGTCACCACCCGAGAACTCGATCGCCTTGTAGACCGGCCAGTTGCCGCAGTTGCCGACGCTGACGTTGCAGTTGCCGACGCTGCCGAGCCAGTAACCCCACATGCCGCCGGCCGAGGACCAGCCCAGGATCATCTGGGGAGGGCAGGCCGCCTGGTTGAGGTAGTTCTCGCAGGTGCCGCCGAAGAGGCCCGCGTCGTCGGGACCGGCCGTCCACTGACGGTCGTTCCAGTCGGCGCCGTAGCCGGCACAGGCGGTGCCCATGTTCCGGAGGTTGCCTGAGCTCTGGGTGACGAGCGCCGAATCACGAGCCTTGCCGATGGCCGGCAGGAGGATCGCGATGAGCAGCGCGATGATCGACACCACGACGAGCAGCTCGACGATGGTGAAGCCGGAGATACGTCCGGTGCGTGCACTACGCATGACCAAGTCCTTTCCGCGACCGAGTGGTCGCAGCGTTCAGATACGGTTGCCCGAGACAGGACCCCATGGCTTCCTCGTCCTGTTCACGAGGAATGGGGGAAAGGCAACCGCGGATGGCAGGCCCAAGACATGGATCCGATCCTGCCGAGGATGAGGGCGGCCGAAGCCGTCGGACGAGACATATTCTGTCGGCAAAGGGCATCAGGACGCAATCGTTCCTTGATTCACGATGTTCCGGCCCGATTGTGGACAGGCTGGTAGTGCGAGTGCGTATCGACCAGCTTCCGATGGCCGGAGGTCCGTCGCCGACGAAAGCCCCATAATCACGATCAGGGAAATGGTATTACCGGACTTTAGACCGCGGGAACTCGCGGACCTCCAGATCCTTGTACGCCACCCGATCTCCGTGTCCGCAGAAGCAGATGTAGCCGGCTGACCGCTTGAGTCCGGGATGGGGCTGCCCGCTCTGGGTTCCGCCCTTGGTCGCCTCGTCGAGGTCGACGTCGACGAGCACCGTGCCGTTGAGGGTGACCTTCACCCGACGGCCCCGAACTTCGATCTCCTCCTCGTTCCACTCGCCAATCGGCTTCAGGGCATCCCGCCGCGTCGCCGCGGCGATGCCGTAGACCGACCCGTGGAACTGCCACGGCTTCAGCCCGGCCCACCTCTCGGCGGTGTTGTCGAGGACCTGGATCTCGAGTCCTTCATAGGCCGCATCGCCCTCGTTCGGGGTCCGGACGCCGATCCCGTTGTTCGCCCCCGGGGTGAGCTGGAACCGGAATCGCAACGAGAAGTCGCCGTACTCCTTCGAGGTGTAGAGGTTCCGACCGTCGGCGAGGCAGACGATCGCCCCGTCCTCGACCGCGTATCCCTGGGGCGGCTGGCCGCGGGCACCGGTCCAGCCGGTGAGGTCCTTGCCGTTGAAGAGGGATACGAAGCCGTCCGATGCGGCCGCCTTGGCGGGAGGCGATGCGCCGGGAGCCGCCGGGGGAACCGCGACGGCGATCGCGGACGCGAGGAGGAGGGTCGAGATCATCCCTTCACCATATCGCAGGTGCACCGCCGGTGCGGCAGGAATCACGGGCGTAGCATCTCGGTTCAAACCCGAGGACTTCCGATGTTCACCGTCCCGTGTTCCGCGATCCTCTTCGCATCCATCGCCGCCCAGAACGCCCCGAATCCCACGCCGGCTCCGGCGGCCGCCGACTTCCCGAGCGTTCGCCTCGAGCGGGTCTGGCGGGACCTCCAGTTCGTGCGCCCGGTGCAGGCCATCCAGCGGCCCGGCGATGACCGCAACCTGTACGTGGTCGAGCAGCCGGGGCGGATCCTGCTGGCCGATCCCGAGCAGCAGGACCTCAAGGATCCCCACGTCGTGCTCGACATCCGCGAGAAGGTCAACGACCGCGGCAACGAGGAGGGTCTGCTCTCGGTCGTCTTCGACCCCGAGTTTCCCGTGCGGCCGGACGTCTACCTTTATTACTCGACCGACAAGCCGCGGCGGGCGGTGCTCTCGCGGTTCACCGCCTCGAGCGACGGCCGGACCATCGATCCTGCGAGCGAGCAGGTCGTCTACGAGGTCTCGCAGCCGTACTCGAACCACAACGGCGGGACGTGCCTCTTCGGACCCGACGGCTTCCTCTACCTCTCCGTCGGGGACGGCGGGGCGGCCAATGATCCGCACGACTACGGCCAGAACATGAAGTCGCCGCTCGGGAAGATCCTGCGGTTCGACGTGCGGACCCGCTCGGCCGAGCGGGCGTACACGATTCCCGCCGACAACCCGTTCGTCGGCAAGGACGGTGTGCTGCCCGAGATCTGGGCGAGCGGACTGCGAAACGTCTGGCGGATGAGCTTCGATCGGGCCACCGGCGAACTCTGGGCGGGTGACGTCGGCCAGAACGCCTGGGAAGAGATCGACCTCATCGTGAAGGGCGGGAACTACGGCTGGAACCTCCGTGAGGGCTTCGAACCTTTCCCGCCCGGCCAGGACCGCGGCAAGGAGGGCTTCGTCGATCCGGTCGTGCATTACCCGCACACCAAGGAGGGTGGCCTGTCGGTCACCGGCGGCTACGTCTACCGTGGCAAGCGTTTCCCCGCGTTCGAGGGTGCCTACCTCTACGCCGACTTCCAGTTCGGCACGATGTGGGCGCTGCGGAAGACCGCCGACGGGCTCCAGGGCCCGAAGGTCATCCTGAGGAAGCCTGGCACGCTCATCTCGAGCTTCGGCGAGACTAACTCGGGCGAGCTGCTCGTCACCGGCTTCATCGGCGACCAGAAGCGGGCGAACCCGGGTCGGGTCTGGTGGGTGGTCGTCGACGAGTGAACGGGCGATCGGGCCCGATCAGAACTTCCACGAGAGGAACGCCCCGAGCATCAGGCCGGGGTCGGCGTCGTCGCTTGCGAGCTCGTTGCCGCTCGAGTCGAAGATCTTGAGCCGCTCGTCGTAGACCAAGCCGGTGACGATGTCGAGGCGGAGACCCTCGGCCGCGCCGATGCGGGCCCGGATCCAGAAGTTCGCCGTGCCGTCCTCACCGACGCCGTTCGGGGCGACGGCGTTGTCGGAATCGAGCCGGAATCGGCGGTAGACGTAGTTCCCGCCGGCGGCAAGATCGAAGTCGGGGTGGAGTTCCCACACGAGTTCGAGGCCGGCGGAAGTCGGATACGCATCGGGCGCCGCGACGTTGGTGAGCCGCAGCCCGTCGGTGATCTCCCAGTCGATGAAGAGAAGGGGGATCGCGAGCACGCTGTCCTCGAGCCGCGAGGTCACGAGCGCCCCGCCGCCGATCGTGAACCGCTCGCTCGCCCGCCACGAGAGCCCGGCGATGCCGCCGCCGGTCGCCGAGCGGCCCGCGTCGGCGTCGGGCTCGCCGGAGAACTGCGCGAAGCCCGAGAGGAGTGCGATGAGGTGCTCGTCGATCGCGTACCGGCCGCCGAACGAGATCTGCCCGCTCTGCACCGAGCCCCACGGCTGCTGTCCGGTGCCGAGCGCGAGGGCCGTTCCGTTGCCGAAGCGATACCAGCCGCCTTCCCAGCCGACCTCGAGATTCAGGGCCAGTCGCGTGTCGACCTGCCATGACTTCCGCACGAACGCGAAACCGCGATTCGCCGACACGCTGCCGCCCGCGTCGAGCGAGGCCTTGAACTGGTAGAGGTAGCCGCCGCCGACGGTGAGGCCGGCGCCGGAGGAACCGGCGGGAGGTCCGCCCTCGGTCGGGGCCGGTTCCGGCGCGGTCGGCGCCGGCTCGGCGGGCGGGGGCGTTTCCGCAGGGGCGGCCTGCGGCAGGGCGAGGGCGGCGAGGACGATGAGTTCGTGCATGCGAGTCCTTCCCGGTCGGTTCAGGCGGCGGTCCGCGCGTCGGTCACGGTCGTCTCGAGGATGCCCTCGATCACGCGGTCGGTCGAGATGCCCTCGGCCTCCGCCTCGAAATTGAGCAGGCAGCGGTGGCGGAGCGCCGGAAGGGCGGTGCCCTTGATGTCACGCGGCTCGACCGAGGTTCGGCCCTCGAGCAGGGCCCGGACCTTTCCGGCCAGCACCAGCGACTGCGCGGCCCGCGGGCTCGCGCCGAAGCGGAAGTAGCGATTGACGTCGGGCGTCGCGAACTGGCCTTGCGGGTGGGTCGCGAGCACGAGCCGCACCGCGTAATCCTGGACGTGCGGGGCGACCGCGACCGAACGCACCAGGGCCTGCGCCGCGAGGATGCCCGGGCCGTCGAGCACCCGCTCGATCTTCGCGTCGTAGCCGGTGGTCGTGCGCTCGAGGATCTCGATCAGGTCCTCGCGGCTCGAATAGCCGACCTCGAGCTTGAAGAAGAAGCGGTCGAGCTGCGCCTCGGGCAGCGGGTAGGT
>JBEIUL010000467.1:0-2254 GCA_040374395.1 Phycisphaeraceae bacterium | reverse complement strand
CGAGTCCGTGGGCGGCCGCGAGATCCGCACCCGTGAGGAGCTGCGGACCGCGATGCGCGGCGTGATGGCGGGCGATACGGTCGAGCTGTCGCTGCGGCGCGGCGAGGGCCCCGCGTCGAAGTTCGCGATCGCGGCCGAGGCGGCGTTCGAGCGGGTCCCGGGCAGCACGGTGACCTACGGCAGCGTGCGGGTGCCGGACGGCTATCGCCTCCGGACCATCGTCACCGAGCCGCTGGATTCGCCCCGCGCCCGCGACGGCAAGCTTCCGGCGTTCATGTACGTCTCGGGAATCGTCTGCGATTCCGTCGACCGGCCCACGATGCCCGACGCGGTCGACACCCGGATCGTGCACGCCATGGCCGACGCCGGCTTCGTGACGCTGCGGGTCGACAAGCCCGGCGTCGGCGACAGCGAGGGCCCGCCGTGCGGCGAGATCGACCTGCAGACCGAGCTCGCCGGCTACACGGCGGCGCTCCGGCAGCTCGCGGCGATGCCCGGCGTCGATCCGGGGCGCATCTACGTCTTCGGCCATTCGATGGGCGGGGTGCTCGCGCCGTACCTGTCCGCGGCGGTGCCCGTGCGGGGCAGCATCGTGTACGGGACGCTGGTCCGGACCTGGTTCGAGTACCAGCTGGAGAACGTCCGCCGCCAGGCGGCCCTGCAGCCGGGCATCTCCGAGGCCGAGATCACCGAGGCGGTGCTGGCCGAGGCGAAGACGAGTGCGACGGTCCTCGTCGACAAGAAGTCGCTCGGCGACGCGTGGGCCCGCTGGCCGGAACTGAGGCCGCCGACCCAGGGCACGATGCTCGACGAGAACCACATGTCGACCCGCGGCATGCCGTTCTTCCACCAGCTGCAGGACCTGAACCTCGCCCGGGCCTGGCAGGAATCGTCCGGCGCGGTGCTGGCCGTCTACGGCGAGTACGACTGGGTGACCTCGGAAGCCGACCACCGGAAGATCGTCGACATCGTGAACGCCCGCACCGAGGGGGCGGGAACCCTGCTGGTCCGGCCGCGGGCGGATCATGCGTTCACCACCCATCCCGACCTCGCCGCGAGCGTCGCCGCCATGGGCGGAGGCGAGTTCGACGCGGGCCTTCCGCAGGAGATCCTCGCGTGGATCGACTCGGTCGAGGGCCGGCCCCTCGCCGGGCCGGCGGCGCCCGACGCCGGGGCTCCGGCCACACTCCGGGGCGAGCTCCGTCAATGGCAGCGCCTCGCCACCGAGCAATACCCCGGGAAGCAGGACGACATCTTCTTCATCGACGAGCGGGTCGGCTGGTACGGCAACGGGGCCGGCAAGGTGTTCCGGACGCAGGACGGCGGCGATTCGTGGACGAAGGTCTGGGAGAAGCCGGGAACGTTCGTGCGTTGCCTGGCGTTCGTCGACGCGAACGTCGGCGTGCTGGGCAACATCGGTCCGGGCTACTTTCCCGGCGTCACCGACACCGTGCCCGTCTACCGCACCGAGGACGGCGGCACCACGTGGACGCCGGTCTCGGCCATCGAGGGCCCGCCGGTCGTCGGGCTGTGCGCCTTCGACATCGTCGCGGTGCCGTTCATCAACGCCGGGACGCTCGATCGCCGTCCGCGAATCGTCGGGGTCGGCCGCGTCGGCGGACCGGCGGCGTACATCTGGTCCGACGATCTCGGCAGGACGTGGAAGCAGGGGAAGCTTCCCGAGATCGGGGCGATGGCGTTCGACGTCCGGTTCCTCGACGAGAAGCGGGGGTTCATCGCCTCGGCGACGAGTGCCGAACTCGCCGAGTCGCACGCGATCATCCTCGCGACCGAGGACGGGGGTGCGACCTGGACCGAGGTCTACCGATCGACCCGCCCGTGGGAGGTCACGTGGAAGTTCTCGTTCCCGGATGCGAACACCGGCTACTGCACGATCCAGTCGTACGATCCCGATCCCGCGGCGTCGCGGCGGTTCGTCGCGAAGACCGTCGACGGCGGGCGGACCTGGCGAGAACTGATGCTCGTCGATGACCACGCGGTGCGCGAGTTCGGCGTCGCGTTCCTCGATGCGGATACCGGTTGGGTGGGGGCGGTTCCGCACGGGTTCGTGACCGTCGACGGCGGCGCGACCTGGCACGACGCCGAGTTCGGCAACGCCGTCAACAAGATCCGGCTGCTTCGTGGGGCCGAGGGCGTGACCGGCTACGCGATCGGTACCGAGGTGCACCGGCTGCGTCGGAGGACGCCGATGGATTGATGGCGGTGCGATGGGATGCCGACGGCGTGGTCTCGG
>JBEIUL010000350.1:0-3242 GCA_040374395.1 Phycisphaeraceae bacterium | reverse complement strand
CGTCACCGAGCGGTGCCAGGTCGCGAGGACGCTGACCTCGGCGACCTCCTGGTGCAGCCGGAACCGCCACCACTGGCTGGTCGACGGCGCCATCGAGGCGACGTGGTCCCAGCCGCGGCTCGCCGCGTTCGGCGCTCCGGGCGGCGTCGAGGACCCGGCCTGCTCGAGTCCGGTGAGGATCTGGTGGCTCCGGTCGATGTTCAGGAGGTCGGTGCCCCAGAGCGGGTCGAGCGGCGTTGCGGTGCTGCCGCGGGTCGGTCCCGAGGTCGCGGGCGAGTTCGTCCATGCGGCCCGGTGCGTCGTGCCCGCCAGCAGGCTCGCCTTGATCGCGAGGTTCGACGCGGCGTTCGCGTTCCCGGAAAGGCCGGGGAAGGTCGCCGCGGTCTCGAGCAGCAGCGCCGCCGCGGCCCCGACCACCGGGGTCGAGAAGCTCGTGAACGCGTTCGGGGCGACGAGGTCGGGCTTGCGGCGGTTCGGGCCGTCGAGACCGGCGGGCGTGAGGCCGTTCGAGTGGGCCCCGCCCATCACGCCGACCGTGATCCCGTTGAATCCGTACGCCATGAGCGGGAACGCGGTCGAGCCGGCCCCGTTGTTCGTGCCGTTCACCACGATGAGGTTGTCGCGGACGATCGCGAAGTCGAGGCGGCGGATCGCGTTGTTGTTCGCGGTCGAGGCGAAGTCGCCGACCCAGCTGTTGTTGATGATCCGCATCGAGGGCGAGGGCGGCGTCGCCGGGACCTGCCCCGCCGCGTTCGTCCGCAGGTAGCCGGTCGTCGCCCAGTTGCCCGCCTCCCAGACCCAGATCGAGTTCATGCCGGGAGCGATGCTGCCGGTCAGGCCGTAGAAATTCTGCCCGACGGTGGTCGCGTGCGAGCTCGCGCCGAACGCACCGCTCATCGGCGTGAAGGTCTTCCCCGCGAACTGTGCGTTTGAGGTGTTCGGGCCGAAATTGCCGGTGGTCTCCTGCGCCTCGACCTGGCCGCAGCCGATGCCGGCGCCGGTGGGCACGTTGCCGGCCCCGAGCCGCGCGACGAGGTCGGTGAAGCCGATGTCGGAGAAGACGTCGCCCATCGCGGGCAGGGCCGGCAGCTGGATCGCGAGGATCAGCAGGCCGGCGGTACGGATCTGGACGTTCGTACGGTTCATGCGATCGCCTCTCGAGTTCGGGGCCGGCCCCACCGTAGCACCGGGTCGGGACGCTTCCAACGGAGTGCCCGCAGGAAACGCGAAACCGCCGCCGCCGGTTCGTACGGGAACGGCCGTGCGGAGGATGCGGGGGATTCCGGCGGTGCCCGCAGGTCCCGGAACCGCGGATCGGGCTATCGTGGGCCCCATGGCCGCCGGTCCCCTGGTCATCGTTTCCGAGCACCTCTCGGGCCAAGCCCTCGGATGGCTGTCGGCCCGGTGCGAACTGGTCGAGGCCCAGCCGGGGGAACCCGAGTTCGAGGACGCCTGCGGCCGGGCCGAGGGGCTCGTGGTCCGGACCTACACCGAGGTGAACCGCGACCTGCTCACGTCGCTGCCGCGGCTCCGCTGCGTCGGCCGGGCGGGCGTCGGGCTCGACAACATCGACGTCGAGGCGTGCCGGACCCGCGGGGTCGAGGTGGTGCACACCCCCGAGGCGAACACGCAGGCGGTGGTCGAATACGTGACGTGCCTCCTGTGCGACGCCCTGCGGCCGCGGCTCTTCCTCGACCGTGCGGTCAGCCGCGAGGAATGGGACGAGCTGCGCGACGAGGTCGTCGGCCTGTGGCAGATGAACGAGCTCACGCTCGGCATCCTCGGCCTCGGCCGGATCGGCCGGCGGATCGCCCAGGTCGCGTCGGCGATCGGGTTCGAGGTCATCTTCCACGACCTGCTGGGAATTCCCGACGACGAGCGGATGGGCGCCCGCCCCGTGCCGCTCGAGGATCTCTTCCGCGAGTCGGACGTGGTCACGATCCACGTCGACGGGCGGGCGACGAACCGTCATCTCGTCGCCGGGCCGCTGCTCGCGCTCCTCAAGCCCGATGCGGTGCTCATCAACACCAGCCGCGGCATGGTGATCGACGAGGGTGACCTCGCGGCGTGGCTCGAGCTGAATCCGGCGGCATCGGCGCTGCTCGACGTCCACGATCCCGAGCCGTTCCGCGAGGGTTCGCGGCTGATCGCCCTGCCGAACGCCCACCTGGCCCCGCACCTGGCGAGCCGGACCCTGACCGCCCTCGACAACATGTCGTGGGTGGTCAAGGACGTGGTCGAGGTCCTGGCGGGCCGCCGTCCGCGGTATCCGGCCCCCGCGACGCCCCTTCCGGGCTGAAACGGCCGATCGGGGTACATTTCCGGCCCTTTTCGGGCCGATCTTCCCGCCTCCAGCCCCTCTTCCCTTCCCGCCCCGAGGCTTCCCATGTTTGACATCGAGTACGTCCACGCCCGCCAGGTCCTCGACTCCCGCGGCAACCCGACCCTCGAGTGCGAGGTGATGCTCGACGGCGGGGCGAGCGGCCGCGCCGCGGTCCCGAGCGGGGCGAGCACCGGCGAGCACGAGGCGGTCGAGCTGCGCGACGGCGACAAGAAGCGCTGGCTCGGCAAGGGCGTCGCGAAGGCGGTGCGGAACCTGAACGAGTCGATCGCCCCCGCGATCTTCGGGATGGACGCCCGCGACCAGGTGGCGATCGACCGGGCGGTCCTCGCCCTCGACGGGACCGCGAACAAGGCGAAGCTCGGCGCGAACGCGACGCTCGGCGTCTCGCTCGCGGTCGCCCACGCCGCGGCGAACGCCACGAACCAGCCGCTCTATCGCTACGTCGGCGGGGCGGCGGCGCGGCGGCTGCCGGCGCCGATGCTGAACATCCTGAACGGCGGCAAGCACGCCTCGAACACCGTCGACTTCCAGGAGTTCATGATCCAGCCGGTCGGCTTCACGCACTTCGAGGAGGCCCTGCGGGCCGGCGTCGAGATCTACCACGCCCTGCGCACGGTGCTGCACGACAAGCACCTCTCGACCGCGGTCGGCGACGAGGGCGGGTTCGCCCCCGACCTCAAGACCAACGAGGAGGCGTGCGAGATGATCGCCCGCGCCGTCGAGAAGGCCGGCTACGACCTCGGCCGCGAGGTGGTGATCGCCCTCGACCCGGCGACGAGCGAACTGGCGAACGAGGCGGCCGCGGCGAAGATGAAGGCCCCGAAGGGCCAGGTGGCCTACCGCTTCTTCAAGAGCGACCCGAAGCGGTGCGCGACGAGCGACGACCTGATCGAGCTCT
>JBEIUL010000119.1:0-6986 GCA_040374395.1 Phycisphaeraceae bacterium | reverse complement strand
GACCGTCCGCTCGCCGAGCCGGTACACGGGCTTGCCGTCGACGACCTGCGCCGCCACCACCTGCGGCTGCATCTCGCTCGACGCGCCGGCCGCGTCGCGCCGCACCGCGAGGTTCGGCGAGAGCCGCGACTCGCGGCCCTGCATGCCGGTGGTGAAGAGGAAGAACGCCAGCAGCAGGAACGTGGCGTCGATCATGCTCGCCATGTTCAGCTCGGGCTTCTCGCGATCGCGGCGCCGGTTGAACCGCATCAGCGGCCTCCCCCGCCCGGCGGGCTCGTCGCGAGGCGGATCGAACGGGCCCCTGCCCCCTCGAGCGTCCCGATCACCGCGTTGAGCATCTCGGCCGGGGCGTTCCGGTCGGCCCGCACGAGCGGACGCCGGCTCGCCGCATCGTCGCCGCTGGTCGCGCCGAGCCGACGGGCGAGCTCGGCGACCTCGGCGAGGCTGCGGGGCTCGTCGCCGACCACCAGGTCCCCGTTCGCGAGCACGTTCACCACCAGGCCCGACAGCTCCTCCGAGCGGTCGTCCTCGCCCATCTCCCGCGGCAGGTCGACCTCGGTGCGGGCCACCTCGACCATGTGGCTGGTCACGAGGAAGAAGATGAGCAGCTGGAAGACGATGTCGATCATCGGCGTCATGTCGATCGCCAACGTGCGCGCCGCGGAACCGGGCCGCGTGAATCTCACCGGCGGGCCCCCGCCCCGCCGCCCTCGAGGGCGACCATCAGGTCCTCGCAGACCAGGCCCGCCTCGGCCGCGAGGCCGTCGATCCGGTTGCGGAAGAACGTGTAGAGGCTGACGCACGGGATCGCGACGACCAGGCCCTGGAAGGTGGTGATGAGGGCGATCGAGATGTTGCTCGCGAGGTCGCCGTAGTAGCCGGGGTTGTTCGCGCCGCTCGTGGCGACGGTGTCGAACGCGCCGATCATGCCCTGCACCGTGCCCAGCAGGCCGAGCAGCGGCGCGACCGCGCCGATCACGCCGATCGCGTCGAGGGTGCGGAAGAGCCGGGCCGTCTCCTCGGCGCCCGACTCCTCGAGGGCGTTCTTCATCTCGAACGCGCCGAACGCCGAACGCTGGTACCGCTGCAGCGCCGGGGCGAGGATGCGGGTGAGGTAGCAGTCGTTGGCCGGCAGCAGGCAGAACTCGAGGGCCGAGGCCGCCTGTCCGCTCGCCAGCATGCCCTTCAGCGCCTCGACCTTCGGCGGCGGGATGAGGTTCACCCGGCGAAGCTGCACGAGCTCGATGACCACCAGCGTGACCGCGGCCACCGAGAGCGCCACGATGAGGTAGCCGATCGGACCGCCACCGGTGATGAACTTGAGCAGGCTCTGCGTCGCGGGCGCCTCGGCCGCGGCGGTGCCGGCCGTCTCGGCGGCGAGGAGGAGGGGCGAGGGGATCGTCATGGGTCGGACTCGGTTCCTTTCGGGAGGAGGGCGGGAGCGGGTCGGGCGGCGGAGGCCGTCGCGGATCGGGTCGCCGGTGGCGGACTCGTGGGGAGGCCCGCGAGCAGTTCGCGCTCGAGGCGGTCGGCGGCCCCCGAGTCGCCGATTCCGCGGAGGGCGCGGATCGACTCGGCGAGGGCGACCCGGCTGAGGAGATCGGTCTCGGCGGTCCGCGTCGCGGGAATCGAGAGCAGCAGCACCACGCCCTCGCGGCGAAGCGCCGGCTCGCGCCCCCGCACGAGCGATCGCCCGAGCAGGAACGACCTCCACGCCGACGTCCAGCCCGCCGACGTCTCGGGCATCGCGGCGACCGCGGCGTCGAGGCCCTCGCGGGCGGCCAGCAGTTCGGGATCCGACCCGCCCGCGTCGGCGGCGGCGAGCCGCGCCGCGGCGTGCACGAGCGCCACGGCGGGGATCGCGGTCGCGACGGCTTCCGGCGACCGCCCCCGCAGCGCCGCCTCCCAGCCTCGGGCGAGGTCACGGAGGCCGGGCTCGAGATCGGGATGGGCGGCGATCCAGGCCGCGATCTCGTCGGCCGCGAGACGCGACGCCTCGGTCGACCGCGCGTCGCCGGGATCGGACGCGAAGGCCGGGGCCAAGGCCGGCGCGAGCCCCGTGGAGTCGTCGATGACCGGCGGAAGGGACGCGAAGCGATCGGTCCGGATGCCGGCGGCGCGGATTCGCGCGGTCTCGAGCGAGGCGACGATCGCGCCGGTCGCCTCGCCGGCCGCGAGCCGCGTGCGGAGCAGGCCCTCGGCGGCGATCAGGCCGCTCTCCGAGGGGGGCATCGCCGATCCCACGAACTCCGCCGCGATCGCCTCGAAGGCGACCCGGGCCAGCTCCGCGTCGCCGCGGGCGAGCCTCGAACGGCCCCGCCAGAGCCGCTCGGCGGCGGCAAGCCGGTTCCGCTCGCCGGCGGTCAGCTCGCGGCCCCGCACGTCCCGGACCAGGTCCCACGCGATCACCCGCCGGCCGTCCGTCGCATCGATCGCGAGGCCCTCGGGACGGAACTCGACGGCCCGCGCCTCGATCGCCGCCTCGCCGCCCCGGAGCTCGACGGTCTCCGCCGAAACCGCGGCCGCGACGAGGGACGGGACGATCGCGAACGCGAGGCGTCTCACGGGATCAGCCTTCCGGGTCCGCCCGCGTTCGACACCGGCACGAAGCGGAACGTGCCTTCCGACTCGCGGGCGATGCGCCGCATCTGGTCCTGCGACGCGTCGGCGCTGAACGCGACGGTGTGCACGACCACCTTGCGCTTCTGCTGCGAGTTCAACCCGAGCACCTCGTCGGCGGTCCGCTCGGGGATCTCGCCGTCGGTGAGGAAGAAGATCACGTCGGGCGGCGGGTTCAGCTGGAACGCCAGGACGAACGCCCCTCCGGGCTCGGTCCCACCCATCGGCCCCTGCAGGTCGATCCACTGGTTGATGCGGGCGACGTTGGCCGGCCTCGCCCGCACCCATCCCTCGCCGATCGGCATCGGGATCGGAAGCGTGCTGTAGAGGCAGACGTAGACGCTCGCGAAGTCGGGCAGCGCGCCGATCGATCGCTTGAGCTCGTTCATCGCCGTGGGCAGCCGCTCGCCCGCCGCCATCGAGCCCGAGACGTCGACGATGTAGGCGAACCGCTGGCCGCGGCCGCCGATCCCGAAGAAGCTGGTCCCCCCGCCGCCTCCGCCCGGACCGAGCCCGCCGCCCGAGCCCGCGGGCGTGCCGCCCTCGCCGGTGAGGCCCGAGCCGCCCGCATCGAGGGCACCGGCGCCGACGCCCTCGCCGCCGGCCTGCGGATCGATCGGCGCGAGCGCCATCGGCTCGACGGTCTGCACCGGCTCGCTCACCTCGGGAGCCGCCGCGTCGGGAATGTTGGCGTTGGCGACCTCCTCGAGCGACGGCTGCTCGAGGACCGCGAACTCGAACGTGACCTCCTCGCCGCCCGACACCGGGCCCGGCCGCGCCCAGAAGATGTTCATCAGCCAGATCGCGATGGCGACGTGGAGCGGCACCGAGACCGCGAGCCCGATGAGCAGCAGCGCCCGCGATCGCCCGCGACGGAGCCGCTCGCGCTCGGAGGCGAGGGCGAGCCGCTCGGCCCGCAGCGCGGACGCGGCCTCGGCGAGCTCGACGGCGGGATTCCTCGGGGTCTCGGGAGGCACGGGGCTCTCGCGGCGCGGACGGGAGACCGGATACCGACCGCCGGGCGGCGGCTGACGGATCGCCGGTCCCGACATGCTACTTCCGCGGCTCGCCCCCGAACGGTTTCCGGTACCGTTCCGCCTCCGCCCGGACACCCCGCATGCCCAAGCCCTACCGACGCGTCCTGCTCAAGATCTCCGGCGAGTCGTTCGCCGCCCCCGGCCAGCTCGGGATCGCCCCCGACGAGCTCCGGGCGATCGCCTCCGAGATCGCGTCCGCGGCCGACGGCGGCACCCAGATCGCGGTGGTCGTCGGCGGCGGGAACATCATCCGCGGCGCCCAGCTCGCCCAGCAGGTCGGGATCGACCAGTCGACCTGCGACTACATGGGCATGCTCGGCACGGTCATCAACGGCATGGCCCTGAAGGAAGCCCTCGGCCAGCTCGGCCGCGAGACCCGCGTTATGAGCGCGATCAACGTCCCCGCCGTCGCCGAGCCGTTCATCCGGCTGCGGGCCGACCGCCACCTCGAGAAGGGCCGGGTCGTCGTGCTCGTCGCGGGCACCGGAAACCCGTTCTTCACCACCGACACCTGCGCCTCGCTGCGGGCGATCGAGCTGAAGGCCGAGGTGCTGCTCAAGGCGACCAAGGTCGACGGCATCTACGACTCCGACCCGAAGCGGAACCCCGCCGCCCGCCGCTTCGAGACCCTCACCGCCCGCGAGGCCGTCGAGCGGCAGCTCGGCGTGATGGACCTGACCGCCATGACCATGTGCATGGAGCGGGGCCTCCCGGTCTGCGTCTTCGACTACAAGACCCCGGGAAACATCCGCCGGGTCGTGTCCGGCGAGCGGATCGGCACGCTGGTCACGGCGGGGTGAGGCCCGCAGCGTCGGGCTTGCCCGACGGCGATCCACGTTCCATCCGTCTCGCGCCCCCCGCCACGGACCGACGGGGCCATACCCCGTCGGGGATCGTCACCGCGCCCCTGCGCCGACCCGACCCGCGTCGGCCGGGCCAGCACCCTCCATGGCTTCGGCACGGGGCCCCTGGCTTAGAATCCGCCTCCCCATGGACCTCGACACCATCCAGCTCGAAGCCGACGAACGCATGACCACCTCGATCGAGTACCTGCAGCGCGAGCTGCGGGGCATGCGGACCGGCCGGGCCAGCACCGCGCTCCTCGAGTACGTGAAGGTCGACTACTACGGAAGCATGACCGACCTCCGCGAGCTCGCCGCGATCAGCGTCGCCGAGGCGACCCAGCTCGTCGTGAAGCCGTTCGACCCGAGCTCGAAGTCGACCATCGCGAAGGCGATCGAGACCGCCGGCCTCGGCCTCAACCCGCAGGTCGAGGGCAACCAGATCCGCATCAACATCCCGCCGCCCTCGTCCGACCGCCGCAAGCAGCTGGTGGCCCAGGTCAAGAAGATGGCCGAGGACTCGAAGGTCGCGGTGCGGAACGAGCGTCGCGACGCGAACAAGCACATCGAGGCCCTCGCGGCCGACAAGAAGAAGCCGCTTCCCGAGGACCAGGTCACGTCCGCGAAGGAGGAGATCGACGAGCTCGCGAAGAAGCACGTCGCGAGGATCGACGAGCTGGCCACGAAGAAGATCTCCGAGGTCGAGGAAGTCTGAGCCCCCACCGAGGTCCACCGCCGCCATGACCCCTGCCCTCCCGCCGGTCCTGGTCCTGCTCGCCAACCTGTCCGCCGCCCCGGCCGACCCGCCGACGGTCCTGCCGGTGGTGACCGTCGACCGTGACGACGTCGAGATCCGCGAGAGCTGCCGCCTGCGGTTCCCGCTGCCCGTCGCCGACGCCGACGGCGACGGCGTGGTGCACGTGACCGGCGACGGCATCACCGTCGACCTCGACGGCGGCGTGATGCTCGGGTCGCTGCCGAACGTGGCGCCCGAGGCGCGAACCGGCACCGGCATCGTCGTGACCGGCAAGCGGGTCACCCTCCGCAACGGTTCCATACGCGGCTTCCGCTGCGGGGTCCGCGCGACCGGGGCCGACGGCCTCGCCGTCGAGTCGCTCTCGCTCTCGGACCTCTTCATGATGCGGCTCGCCTCGACCGTCGAGGCCGAGGCCGCCTCCGACTGGCTCTGGCCGCACGAGAACGAGAACCGCGAGTGGGTCACGCGGTACGGCGCGGGCCTGCTCGTCGAGGACGCGAAGGGCGTGACCGTGCGCGACGTCACCGTGCGCCGGTCGCAGAACGGCATCCTGCTGCACCGGGTGGGCGACTCGAAGGTCTACGACAACGACGCGTCGTTCCTCTCGGGCTGGGGCCTCGCCCTGTACCGGTCGAGCGGGAACGTGATCGCGCGGAACGCCTTCGACTTCTGCATCCGCGGCTACTCGCACGGGGTGTACAACCGCGGCCAGGATTCCGCGGGAATACTGCTCTTCGAGCAGTGCTGCGACAACCTGATCGCCCTGAACAGCGCCACCCACGGCGGCGACGGCATCTTCGGCTTCGCGGGCCGCGAGGCCCTCGGCGAGCGTCCGCCGGCCTCGCCGCCCGAGCGGGGCTTCCACGCGGGCCGCGGCTCGAACCGCAACCGCCTCATCGGGAACGACCTCTCGTACGCGGCCGCCCACGGCCTCGAGATGACCTTCTCGACCGGGAACGTCATCGCCCACAACCGCCTCGTCGAGAACGGCATCTGCGGCGTCTGGGGCGGCTACTCGCGCGAGACCCTCGTCGTCGCGAACGAGTTCGCCCGCAACGCCGCCGGCTCGATCGACATCGAGCACGGCGTGGGGAACCTCATCTGGAAGAACGCGTTCGACGGCGACGCGGTCGCGATCGAGCTCTGGGACGACGTCGACGCGGAGCTCGCGAGGACCCCGTGGGCGAAGGCCAACCGCACCGATCCGAGCGACAGCGCGATCCGCGACAACCGCTTCGTGGGCTGCGCGACCGCGATCGAGCTGCGCGGCACGACGGGTGACCTCATCGACGGGAACGCCATCGCCGGCGCGACCGTCGCGGTGCGGCTCGTCGACGCGAAGGGCACGATCATCGGACGCAACGACCTCGGCGGGGCCGCGGTCGAGACGGGCGGCGCCGAGGTGCGGTCGGGCCCGATCCCGATGCTCGAGCCGGTGCCGATCCCGACGCCCGAGGAACTCGCGAGGACGCTGCCCGGAACGAGGAATCCGGTCGGAGCCCGCAGCCAACTCCGCGGCCGCGACAAGATCGTGATGACGCCGTACGGCCCCTACGACTGGGCGTCGCCGGCGATCTTCCCGGTGCGGACCGAGGCGCACCAGCAGCACTGGCGGGCCCTCGGCATCGGCCGGGCGAAGGGCGTCGACATCTTCGGCGGCGGTCCGCTGCGGGTGATCGGCGACGTCGATGCCGGCCTCGCCACCGTCTTCGCCGAGGCGCCCGGCGGCCG
>JBEIUL010000089.1:0-7925 GCA_040374395.1 Phycisphaeraceae bacterium | reverse complement strand
GGTCGGCCCGACGATCCTCGGCATTCCCTATCCGCTCGAGGAAGGATCGATGGCGGCGATCACGAACGCCCAGCGGCTCTACGAGTTTCCGCTCGGCGTCTTCGGCATCGCGGTCGCGACGGTGATCTTCCCGACGCTCGCCGGCCTCGTCGGCGACCCCGACGGCTTCCGGGCCACGCTGCGCAAGGGCATCCGCCTCACGCTGTTCATCGGGATTCCCGCCAGCGTCGGCCTCATGCTCGTCGGGCGCCCGCGGTGGCGACGATGCTGCAGGGCGGCCGCTTCACCGCGGCCGACACCGACCGCGTCGCGTTCATCCTGCTCGGCTACGCCCCGGCGATCTGGGCGTACAGCGCGAGCAACGTGCTGGTGCGGGCGTTCTACGCCCGCGGCGAGCCGATGGTGCCGGTGCGGGTCGGCATCGCCCTGGTCGGGCTCAACTTCCTGCTGAACGTCGGGCTCATCTTCACGCCGCTGCGCGAGGCGGGGCTCGCCTGGTCGACCGCGGCCTGCGCGGTGCTGCAGTTCGCGATCCTGTCGCGGATGCTCGCGCGACGCACGGGTTCCTTCCTCGACGGCGAGGTGCGGGCGTCCGTGGTCCGGACCGTCGCGGTGACCGCGGCGATGGCGATCGCCGTGTTCGCGGCGGGGCGGTTCCTGCCCGACGGCGGGTCGTGGTCGGAACGGGCCACGCGGCTCGCCGGCCTCGTCGCGGTCGGGGGCCTCTCGGTGGCGGCGGTCGCGGCGGCCCTGCGGATGCCCGAGCTGCGCTGGAGCCTCGGCAAGCGGTGACCGCGGCGTCCGGGCGGTTACCGCGGTCGGCAACGGGTGCGCTCCCGTCAGGTTCCCGGATCCTGCGGCTCGGCGTTCAGTGAGGTCCGTTTTCGTCCGATGGCGAGCGGTCGACGCCGACTTCCGGCGTCGCGCGACTTTCGCACGAAGGACGGTGCAGCGTGAACGGGACTCGCCTTGATGGATCGTCGAACTCGTCCGCCACTGGCCAGGCCAACGCGGCCGGTGACGTGCTCGCCCTCATCGGTGAGGTCGAGCGGCATCTCGATCGCATCCGCCAGGCGCAGGAAGCCGGAGCCGCGAAGGCCGCCGCCGCCGAGGAGCGGTTCCGCGAGCTCGAGCAGCGCGAGAGCGACGTCGTCCGTCAGGCCGATTCGATCGAGGCGGCCCGCACGCTGATTCTTGGGCGCGAGCGCGAGCTGGCGACCGAGCGCGAGACGCTGGTCGTCCTGCGCGACGAGCTCGCGTCCCGCGAGACGACCCTGCGCGATCGGGCCCTGGCCCTGCGCGGCGAGGCCGAGCGCGTCGAGCGCGAGTCGACCGCCGCCCGCGAGCTTGCCGCCGAGGCCGATCGCCGCTGCACCGCGCTCGTCGCCGAACGCGACTCGCTCTCCGGCGAGCGCGACCTCGCCCGCGCCGCCGTCGAGCGGCTGCGGCACGAGGCGAACCTTTCGCAGGAGCGTTCCGTCCAGCTCGAGTCGCGGCTGGCCGAGCTCGAGTCGCGCGGCCGGGCCCTCGACGCCGCCCTCGTCGCCAAGGACGCCGAGCTCGCCATGAGCCGCCAGGCCCTCGACGCGGCGGTCGCCAAGCTCACCACGCTCGCCGCCGCGGTCGCCACCTACGCCCCGCAGGTCGAGCGCGTCGCCGCCGCGTGCCCACCCGGAGCCTCGGTTCCCGCCGTCGATCTCGAGCCGATGCGATCCCGCATCGCCGAGCTCGAGTCGCTCCTCGCGGCGGTCCGCGCCGAGCGGAACGGCCTCGAGGCGGAACTCGCGCCGCTCCGCGATCGCGTCGCCGGACTCGAATCCGAGCTCGCGCAGGCCCTCGCCGCTCCCGTGTCGACCGTCGCTGCCGCCGCGGAGTCCGCCGACTCGGCGGTGCAGCGCGAATTCGCCCTGCGGCTCGAGGAGAAGAGCCGTCGCATCGCCGAGCTCGCCGGCTTCCTCCGCACCCGCAAGCAGCGGCTTGACCGCCTGCATGCGATGCTGAGGAGCCTTCCCGCCCGTCGCATGGCCGCGGCCCCGACGGCGGCGGTCGCCGCGCCGGTCGGCGCCTCGGCCGCCCGCATCGCCGAGGAGAATCGCCTCGCCGACCTTCGCGAGCGCCTGCAGGTCGCCGCCGATCGCCTCGCCGAGACCGAGGAACGTATGGTGCACCGCTACGCCCATGCCCGGGCCCCGATCGTCGCCGCGTGGATCGTCATCGCCGTCGCGACCCTCGCGACCCTCTCCTGGGCCGCGGCCGGGACCTTCTTCGCCCGCATGAGCGTCGCGAGCTGCGATCTCGTGGCGGCGCTTCCCGCCGGCAGCTCGATCGAGGCGTCGAAGATCGCTCCGTGGGACACGAGGACCCGCTCGCTCGTCACCGATCCCGCGACGCTCGAGTCGGTCCGCGCCCGCCTCGCCGAGCGCGGCCTCGCCGACCTCGAGCTCAAGTCGTGGATGGACACGCTCCGCATGGATTCCGCCGGTCCCGGCACGCTGCGCCTGACCGCGACCTCCGAAGGCGACGCCCGCGCCATCGCCGCGCTCGACACTCTTGCGACCACGGTGGCATCCGCGTCGCGGCAGGCCGCCGGGACGGTCGAGGGACTTCCCAAGGTCGAGATCGCGGGCGCGTCGCTGCAGCCCGGCCAGGTCACGTTCTCGACCGCCCGTCCGGTTCCCGACACCGCCGCCCGGCTCGGCCGCGCCGCCGCGATCTTCTCGGGCCTCGTCCTCGCGGGTTTCGCGATCGGCTTCGTCCTGCACCGCTCGATCGTCCGCAGCCGCCGGCTCGTCGACGACGAGTCGATCGTGGCCTGAGGCTTTCGGACCTCGGGCCCGGCATCCGTCGGCAATTCCTGCGGATCCCGGCGAAGTCGCGTTCGTTTCCGGTCGATCGGTCGTGGTGGAGAACCCCATGGAAACCTCCGGCTCACAACCATCGCTTCGCCTGGTCGGAAGCCGAATCCCGGTCCGCACCGAGGCCGAGCCGCCGGCGCCGCTGCCGATCGGCGAGTACGAGGAGTGCCGGCGCGATCCGGGGACCGATCCCCGCCTCGACGCCCTCGAGTCCCTCGAGGGGATCAGCCGCAAGATCGACGATCTCGCGCGTCTTCTGCTCGGCGACGACGACACGCCCCGCGCGGCGTAACCGTCAGCCGACCGCCGCGCCGACCGCCGCCGCGACCGCGATCGTCACCGGCATCGTCCATCCCGACTTCGACCTGAGCGCGACCCCGAGCGCCCCGAGCGCGATCGCCGTCGGCATCGCGTGCGGCCACGCCACGCCCTCCCCGGTCCGCAGGCCGGACACGCCGACCAGGATCGCGACCGCGGTCGCCGCGATCATCCCCGCGACCGCCGCCGCGATCCCGTCGAGGAACGCATGCCAGCCCCGCCTTGCGAGCAGGCGCTCGAGCGTGCCGTGGCCGAGCAGCGTGAACGCGAAGGCCGGCAGGAACATGCCCGCGGTGGCGAGGGTCGCCCCCAGCCAGCCGCCGCCGAGGTAGCCGACGAACGTCGCGAAGATCACGAGCGGCGCCGGCAGCACGCCGGCGATCGCCACGCCGTCGAGGAACTGCGCCCGCGTCATCCAGCCCGACGCGCCGGTCGCGATCTCCTCGAGCACGGGGATCGCGGTGTACGCGCCGCCGAAGGTGATCAGCCCGCCGATGAGTCCGGTGCGGAACATCTCGAGCGGAGGGTTCGCCACCGCCGAGACCGGCACGGCCACGGACGCCTCGACCGGAAGCGTCGCGTGCCACGCCGTCCAACCGACCGCGGCCAGCGCCGCCACGGTCACGACCGAGGCGAGGCCCACGCGTCGCACGGCGGCGAACCCCGCGATCGCCCCGCCCGCCACGAGCGGGATCGCGAAGTGTCCGCCCGCGACCACCGTCGCGGCGCCGATTGCCGCGGCGACCCATCCCGCGCGGCCGTGCACGAGCGATCCGAGCAGCTTCCACGCCGCCCGCAGCACGAGCCCCGCCACCGCCGCCTGCGCCGCCGCGAAGGCCGCGCCCGCGACACCGCCCTCGACACCCCAGCGGACGTACGCCCACGACGCGAGCAGCATGAGCGCGAAGCCCGGCAGCATGAAACCGAGCCCGGCCGCGATCGCCCCCGCCCGCCCGCCCGCGATCATCCCGAACCAGCAGCACATCTCGTGTGCTTCCGGCCCGGGCAGCGCCTGGTAGATCGCCAGCGTCCGGCGGAACCGCTCGGGCGAGACCCATCGCTCGCGCTCGACGAACCGCTCGCGGAGCCACGCGACCTGCGCGACCGGGCCGCCGAACGCGACGAGCCCGAACCGCAGGAATCGCACGAAGATCTCGACCGCCCCGAGCTGCGGCGGGCTGAAGTCGTCGTCGCGTGATTCGCCGTCGGTCGCCACGCGTCGAGACTACCACCGCGATTCGCGAGGGGGCGCCTTCCGCCGACCGCGGGTCCGCGAATTCGCCCCTCCGGCTGCCTGCCGCGCCCGATCCGGAAACTTCGTCGATTGCCGCGATCCCCGAGAAGCGTGCCGGGGCCGCCCCGTATAGTGGCTCGGCGTATGCCGTCCCGCGCCGCCCGTGCCGTCGTCGACCAGCCGCGAGTCCGTTCCGGCCTGTCGCTTGCGGCGTTCCTTCTCGTCGCCCCGACCGCGGCGGCCGTCGACCTCACCGTCTCGGCCATCGAGGTCAACCAGGCGATCAACCTCGGCACGACCACCCTCGTGGCCCGCAACGCCACCGTGGTCCGCGTGAAGATCGGCATCGCCGACTCGACCGTCGCGGTGCCGGGCGTCGACGCCGAGCTCCGCGTGTACTCGGGCGGCGTCGAGATCCCGGGGTCGCCCTTCTTCTCGACCAACGGGCCGATCGCCGCGCCGCTCGTGCCGCAGTCGTCGACCCTGAACCACACCGTCAACTTCCTGGTCGTGCCGCCGCAGGGCGCCGACATCGACTTCTCGGTCACGGTGAACCCGACCCGCCGCGTCGTCGAGACCAACTACGACAACAACGTCGGCACGCTGCTCAACAAGGCGTTCGTCTGCCGCAAGATGGTCGAGCTCGTCTACGTCCCGGTGAACTACACGCCGGGCGGCGGGCTGCCGTCGCTCACCACGATCGCCCCGGGCGTCGGCGACGCGTTCCTCCGCGGGATCTACAAGACCGGCGACTGGAACTACCACCGCTCGCCGATCGGCAACCTGACCTGGACGCAAGACGTCAACAGCTCGAACACCGCGCTGCTGAACACGCTGAACGACATCCGGCTCACCCAGATCCCGGCCCAGGGCTACCCGCAGGCGACGTTCATCTACGGCTGGCTGCCCGGCAACCCGTTCAGCGGGAACGGGCAGGCGAACGGCGTTCCCGGACAGGCCGCGTTCGGGAACACCGAGAACTCGAGGTTCCAGCGGACCTTCGCCCACGAGATCGGCCACTGCTGGGGTCAGCAGCACAGCAACTCGACGATCGGCACCGTCGGCTTCGACGTCGAGGGCCAGCTCATCGAGCCGCTCGGGCTCGGCCCGGTCATGCCGACCACCCGCAACGACGTGATGGTGGCGGGCCTGACCACCGCGCAGGCGTGGGTGAACAGCACCACCTTCAACGACTGCATCAGCGACACCCGGTCTCAGTGCACCGGCGGCGACCAGGACCCGCGGGCGGCGGTCCCGAGGCCGATCTCGCCGGCTGGGAGCGTTGCCTCCGCATCGCGGGCGAGCATTTCCACCTCGAGAACCGCATCGAACTCGCACCGGCGCTCCGCGTCGACCTGGCCGAGCCGACCCGCGACGACCCGCGCGGCGATACCGAGGTCGTGGCGACCGACGCCAGGGGCAACGTGCTGCACGCGGTCCGGATCCGCACCGGAACCGCCCGCGAGTCGTGCTGCGGCACCCGCGATCTCGATCGCACGCCGTTCTACCTCGTGATTCCCGAGTCGGTCGGCGGGCGCGACGTCGCGGCGGTTCGCGTGCGCGACCTCGGCTCGCGACGCGTGCTCGCCGAGCAGGTCCGGTCGCCGAGCGCGGCAACGGCGGCGATCGTCGGGGTCGGGCCGGCGGGCGCCGGTCCCGCGCCGGTCGGCGGGCTGCTCGACGGCGAGGTCGAGGTGCGCTGGACCGCGGTCGATACCGATGGCGATCGCCTTCTCGCCAACCTTCTCTACAGCCCGGACGGCGGCAACGCGTGGTTCCCGGTGGCGGTGAACCAGGAGGCCGATCCGACCGGTGGCGAGGTCGCGACGCGGTTCCTCGCCGCGAACCTGCCGCGCAGCCGCGGCGAGAACGGCCTGCTGAAACTTCGCGTGACCGACGGTCTGAACCAGTCCGACTCGGAGTGGCCGATGGGCATGATGATCGGCGGCGGGTCGCCGCCCGACGTGCACATCATCGCGCCGAACACGAACGTGACCGTCCCGCGGCACGCCCACGTGGTTTTGCACGCGTCGGGCTGGGATGTCGACGACCAGCTGCTGCCCGATGCGGCATTCACCTGGACGAGCAACGTGCAGGGGCCGATCGCGACCGGGCGACTGCTCGTGACCCGGGCCCTCGCGGTCGGCACGCACGTCCTCACGCTTCGCGGCACCGACGCCGACGGCATGGCGAGCGAGAAGTCGGTCACGATCACGATCTCCGAGCGGTCGGTCCGCAGCCCGGACCTCGACGGCAACGGATCGGTCGAGGCGGGCGATCTCGCGAACCTGCTCTCGGCCTGGGGCGCGACGGGAACGCCCCGCGAGGATCTCGATCTCGACGGCACGGTCGGTCCTTCCGACCTCGCCCAGCTCCTCGCCGCATGGTGAAGCCCGAATGTCGTGACGCGATCGTCGTCGGCCTCGGCGCCATGGGCTCGGCGGCGCTCCGCAGCCTCGCGGGCCGCGGGCTGAGGCCGCTCGGGCTCGAGCGATGGGAGCCCGGCCACGACCGCGGCTCGAGCCACGGCCGCTCGCGGGTGATTCGGCAGGCGTACTTCGAGCACACCGACTACGTGCCGCTTCTTCGCGAGGCGTACGCGGGCTACGAGCGGCTCGAGCGCGACGCGGGAACCCGGCTGCTCGTTCGCACCGGCGGTCTGTTCGCCGGCGACCCCGCCGGCGAGGTCGTCGACGGCTCGCGGAGGGCGGCCGAGATCCACGGGATCCCGCACGAGATCCTCGACGCACGCGACGTCGCGCGCCGGTTCCCGGCGCTGCGGATTCCCGAGCGGGCCGCCGCGGTCCTCGAGCCCGGTGCCGGCTTCGTGCGGGCCGAGCCGACGGTGCGGGCGCAGGCCGAGCTCGCGGTCCGCGCCGGGGCCGAGGTGCGCGGCGGCGTCGAGGTGCGGGCGATCCGCCGTGGCGGGCCGGCGGTCGAGGTCGAGACCTCGATCGGCACGTTTGCGACCGAACGGCTCGTCGTGGCCGCCGGCCCGTGGGCCGATCGGCTGCTCGGCCCTTCGCTCGCCGGCGTTCCGCTGAAGGTCACGCGCCAACCGGTGGTTTGGCTCGCCACGCCGTCCGCGATCGTGCCGCGCGGCGATCACGACTTCCCGGTCTGGCTGCTCGATCTCGGCGGCGGGAGAAGCGTCTACGGGCTTCCGCCGCACGCGGCGATCGATGCGGCGCCGGGACGTCCGGCGGGCGAACGCCTCGTGAAGGCGGCCATCCACGGCGGGGGCGAGGCGGTCGATCCCGACCGCGTCGATCGAATCCTCGCCGACGCCGAGGCCGAGTCGATCGCCGCGACCGTCCGCACCGCGGTGCCGTCGGCGGGCGCGGTCCTCGCGCGTTCGATCTGCCTGTACACGTACTCGCCCGACGGGCACTTCATCCTCGACCGCGATCCGCTGGATGAGCGCATCACGGTCGCGTGCGGTTTCAGCGGCCATGGGTTCAAGTTCGCGCCGGTCGTCGGCGAGATCCTCGCCGATCTCGCGATCGACGGGGCCACGC
>JBEIUL010000287.1:0-4023 GCA_040374395.1 Phycisphaeraceae bacterium | reverse complement strand
GTCGCCGGTGACGGCGAGTCGCGAGTAGGCGATCGGGCCGGAGCGGAAGGGCATCCGCGCATCGTCCCGCGCCCCGCGTCGCGCACGGGTTGCCGACCGCCCGCGACAGCTTGTTCACATCGCACCCCCCCCCGTCGGCCGCCGCGGTCAGGCCTCGGCGAACCCCTCGCGGATCGCGAACCGCACGAGGTCGGTGCGGGTCTCGAGGCCGAGCTTCCGCATGAGCCGGTCCTGGTGGCCGTCGATCGTCTTGGGGCTCCGGCAAAGCTCGCCCGCGATCTCGCGACGCGAACGGCCGCGGCCGATGAGCCGCAGAACCTCGAGCTCGCGCGGCGTGAGCGACTCGAGGACCGACGGCGTGCCGCCGGTCCGCCTCGACCCGATCGCGGTCACGCACCGCTCGCGGATCGAGCGGCCGGCGGTGAAGTCGCGTTGGCCGCGGGCGACCTCGACCAGTCCGGCGATGGTCTCGTCGAGCGGGTCGCCCTTGGCGAAGTAGCCGTTCGCGCCGCACTTGCGGGCCGCGACGAGGTAGCCCTCGCGGATGTGGCCGCTCAGGAAGGCGATGCGAAGCTTCGGCATCTGGTGCCACAGGCGGTCGACGGTCTCGAAGACGTCGGGGCCGGGCAGGTCGATGTCGAGGACCAGCAGGTCGGGTCGCAGCCGTCCCGCCTCCTCGATGAGGCGCTCGACCGAGTTCAGGTGGCCCACCATCCGCAGCGGCGAGGTCGCGTGGAAGCGGGCGCGGAGGCCGTCGATGATCGACTCGTGGTCGTCGACGCAGAGCACCCGAAGCGTGGCCTCGCCGGTGCGGGAGAGTCCGATCGGGCCGGGGCCCTCGGTGGCGGGGCGAGGCAGGGCGCGGAGGGTCATGTGATGAGGGTCCTTTCTCGGGGAGGTGAAAGCGGGTTCCGTCGGGATGCGTCACGGGACGCGTGATTCCCGGAGCACGTCGCATCGCGAATCTAGGTTCGATCCGTCGCGACGCCAATGCCCCGCGACGCGATCAGGGAACGGTCCCCGGAAGGCCCGCGCGACCGCCCGTTCCGCGCGGCGCCGCCCGCGCGACGAGCACGGATGCCGCGAGCGGGTCGGGCTTCTCGACCAGGATCCGGGCGCCGTTCGCCGCATGGGGCGTGGCGGCCACCGGCTCGAGATGGCTCGAGTTTCCATGGGCGATCACCGTCATGCGGATCCAATGGTCCTCCGGGCGGGCGACCAGTCGCAACGAGCACGGCGGCTCGACGCGACCGGGCCCGACCACCCGTCGGCAGATCATCACGGCGCACGCGGTGAGCTCGGCGGGACCGGCGACCGCGGCCGGAAGCTCGCGCGGGATGTCGGCCTCGATGTCGATTCCCTTGGGAACGCTCACGAGCACCACCACGCGGGCCAGGGACCACCAGTCGGCAAGGCTCGTCTTCGCCCCGGAACCCGCCGCGGCCCCGACCGGTGCCTCGTAGCCGGTAACCCGGGAAACCAGCCGCAGGCCGCGGCTCAACTCGTCGAGCCGCGAGAGCACGGTATCGATCGCCTGCCGGCTGGCCGCCGCGACCCGGCCCCGTTCCCTCGCGCCGTTGGTCCCGCGGTTCCGGCGGCCGTGGGCGGCGGCCGGCTCGTCGAGGTGCAGGTGCAGCGCGAACAGGGCGTTGGTCAACTCATGGGCGAGGTTCCCCGCGAGCAGCGGCGTGTCGAAGGCCGAGACCAGTTCCGGGCCCGGCACGGACCCGTCCATCGACCGCGCGCCTCCACCGAAGGTGGATTCGTTGTCCTTTCGCATGTCTACATACTTGACACGGGTATCGCCGGCTGCAAGCGGCTTGCCTGCATTCGCGTTCGATTCGGGGCGCGTGACCGCCATTCGCGGTCCTTTCCTCATGGAGCCGCGGCGCGACTCGCGACATCATGCGACAGTCGGTCCTCGAACCCGAGGCCGAGATCGTCGCGTATGCAGCTCTTTTCGCTTATTCCCGCACATACAGTCACGTGCACGCGCCGTGCACGTCCCGAGGGGACACCGTTCACCATGCCAGGACACGCACCGCGCACGCTCGTCGCCGCCGACGTCATGACGCCGGAACCGATCTGCGCCGATCGCTCGGATACCGTGCATGCGATCATCCGCATGCTCAACGACCACGAGATCTCGGGAGTGCCCGTGACCGACGCGAACGGACGCGCGGTCGGGGCGGTCTCGAGGGCCGACATCCTGCGCAAGGCGCTCGACGGCGGCAGCCGGGCCCCGGCCTTCCTGTTCGAGATGCTGCGCGATTCGGACCAGGATTTCGCCGAATTGCCCGACGAATCCGTCACGACCGTCGAGGACCTGATGACGCCCGACCCGGCATGCGTCGGCGTCGACACGCCGGCGACCGAGATCGCGCGGCTGATGGCCGAGCGCCGGATCCACCGCGTGATCGTGACCGACCGGGTCGGGATCCCGGTCGGCATCGTGACGAGCCTCGACCTGCTCGAGGTCTTTCCCGCCGAGAGCGCCGCTCGCGCGAGGGCCGGGTCATGACGCGGAGATTCGGGACCGGCAACGACCTCACGGTCTTCGTGAACGGCCACGGCGCCGAGCTGATGGCGTGCACGCGTCGCCTCGACGGGACGCTCGAGCTGAAGCCCGAGGCCTCGCTCGCGAACCGCTGGCGCGAGTTCCACGAGCACGGGCGGCCGAGCGTCCTCGGGCAGGGACCGTCGGCGAACGCGCGGCAGCGCTCGGCGTCGGAAGGTCACGAGCGCGAGGAGATGCACGATCGCTTCGCCCGCGACATCGCCGAATGGGTCGCGGGATCGGTCCGCTCGCATCGGGCCGATCGGGTCCGCGTGCTCGCGGGGCCCGCGATGGTCGGGCGGATGCGTCGCGAGGTCGAGCGGCTGGCGAAGGCCCTCGGGGTCGAGATCGACTGCCGCGAGGGCGAGTTCACGCGGATCGGCACGACCGCGCTCGAGCGGCACCCCACGGTGGTCGAGGCGCTCGAGTGACGCCGGCGCCGGTGCTCGTCGCCCGCGACCTCGTGAGGACCTACCGCGTCGGCGAGATCGACGTGCCGGCGCTTCGCGGCGTCGACCTCGCGCTCGCGGCGGGCGAGATCGTCACGCTGCTCGGGGCGAGCGGCAGCGGGAAGAGCACGCTGCTGCATCTCCTCGGGGGGCTCGACGTGCCGACCGCCGGCAGCGTGCGGTTCGGCGATCGCGACCTGTCCGGCCTCGACGACGCGGCCCTCACCCGGTACCGCCGCCGGCACGTCGGTTTCGTCTTCCAGACGTACAACCTGATCCCCAGCCTGACCGCGCTTGAGAACGTCGAGCTGGTCACCGAGATCGCCGCCGCCCCCCTGCCCGCCGCGGAGTGCCTCGGCCTGGTCGGGCTCGCCGACCGCCGCGACCACTTCCCCTCGCAACTCTCGGGCGGCGAGCAGCAACGGGTCGCGATCGCCCGGGCGGTCGCCAAGCGTCCGGACATCCTGCTCTGCGACGAGCCGACCGGGGCCCTCGACGCGGCGACGGGCGTGCGGGTGCTCGAGACGCTGGTCGAGGCGCAGCGGGCGGTCGACTCGACGGTCGTGATCATCACCCACAACGCGGTGATCGCGTCGATCGGCGACCGCGTGATCCGGATGTCCGCGGGGCGCATCGCCGACGATCGACGCAACGCGACGCGGGCGCCGCCGGCCGGCCTCTCGTGGTGAGCCGTGCCGAGCGTCCTCCACCGGAAGACGGCGCGGGACCTGGTGCGGGCCGCGGGCCCGTCGATGTCGATCGCGCTGGTGATGGCCGCGGGCACCGGCGGGCTCGTGATGAGCCTGGGGACGAGCGCCGCGCTCGAGCGGGCCCGCGACCTGCACTACGCCGCGTGCCGCTTTCCCGACGGCTTCGCGCGGCTGTTGCGGGCGCCGCGGGCCTAGCTCGCGAGGCTCCTGTCTATCGGCGGGATCGCCGTCGCGGTGGGGCGGGCGGTCGGGGCCGCCCGGCTTACCGTGCCCGGCCTCGACGAGCCGGCGAACGGCCGCATCGAGT
>JBEIUL010000238.1:0-4546 GCA_040374395.1 Phycisphaeraceae bacterium | reverse complement strand
CGTTGGTCGAGTCGAGCGTCATCGAACCGCGGTGACGGTCGACGCGGATCGCCCCGTTCGTGGTGCGGGCGACGAGCGGGGCCGTGAAGCCTTCCGCCGACACCGCGCCGTTCGAGGTCTCGAGCGTCAGCCCGTCGACGCGGGCGGCCCGGATCTCGAACTTGGCCGAATCGCTGCCGTTCCGCGGCTCGGGAAAGTCGACCCGGACCCGCAGCGTGCCGCTTGCGTCGGGCTCGACGACGAGCTTCGCCTCGGCGGTGCGGCGATCGGCTTCTTCCTGCGTCGAACCGAACGCCCGGATCTCGGCCTTCACCTCGACGCCCGCGACCGAGGCGTCCTGGATCGCGGAGATGCCTCCGTTCCGCCCGTCGACGGCGACCGCCTGCACCGCGGCGGCGGAGGCCGTCGCGTCGGTCTTGCCGAAATGCGAGTTGTTCCAAGTCGAGACGCAGCCCCCGAGCGGGGCGGAGGCGAGCAGGAGGGCGACGAGGGCGGAGAGGGTCTTCATGGTTCGATCGTCCTTGGGATTCCCCGGCGGCCGCTTTCGCGCGATTCGCCCGGTTTTCCGTGATTTCCCGCCCTCCGTGATACCATCCCGCCCCCCATGGCCGCCCGCACCGTCACCGTCGGACTCCTGCAGCACGCCTCCCCGCCCGGGGCGAGCAAGGAATCGATCCGGACCAAGGTCGCCGCGATGGCCCGCGAGGCGAAGGCCAAGGGGGCCCAGGTCATCGCGACGCAGGAACTCTTCGTCGGCCACTACTTCTGCCAGAAGGAGGACGCCGCCCTGATGGACCTCGCCGAGCCGGTCCCGGGCGGGGAGACCTGCGAGTTCATCCGGAACCTCGCCCGCGAGCTCGGTGTCGAGATCACCGCGAGCCTTTTCGAGCGGCGGCAGCCCGGCGTCTACCACAACACGAGCGTCTACTACGACGCCCGCGGGGAATTGCTCGGCCGCTACCGGAAGATGCACATTCCCGACGATCCGCGATTCTTCGAGAAGTTCTACTTCACGCCCGGCGACCTCGGCTTCTCGGCGGTCCGCGGGGCCCACGCGACCTCGGGCATGCTGGTCTGCTGGGACCAGTGGTACCCCGAGGCGGCGCGGCTCACCGCGATGCGCGGGGCCGAGATCCTCCTCTACCCGACCGCGATCGGCTGGTACCACGGCGAGACGCCGGAAGACGCCCGGCAGCAGCGGAACGCGTGGATGACCATGCACCGCGCCCACGCCATCGCGAACGGCTGCTACGTCGTCGCGATCAACCGCATCGGCGTCGAGGGCGACCTCAAGTTCTGGGGCACGAGCCTCGTGTGCGATCCGGCCGGCGAGATCATCGCCGAGGGCTCGCAGGACAAGGAGGAAGTCATCGTCGCGACGCTCGACCTCGCCCGCATCGAGGAGATCCGTCGCGGCTGGCCGTTCTTCCGCGACCGTCGTATCGACGCCTACGGCGGCTTGACCAGCCGCTTCCTCGACGCTTGAGTAGGTCCATGACCGCACCGGCACTCGATCCGAAGCTCGTCCTTCCCGGCACCGCCGCCGCCGCGGGCTACCGCATGCCCGCCGAGTGGGAGCGGCTCGCCTGCGTCTGGCTGGTCCGGCCCCACAACGCCGAGACCTGGCCGGGCTGCCTCGACGCGGCCCAGGAGGAGTGGGACTCGTGGCGCTCGCGGCTCTCGAAGGTCGTCGAGGTGCGCGAGTGCGCCGAGCTCGGCATTCCGACCAACGACAGCTGGATCCGCGACTTCGGCCCGATCTTCGTGCGGAACGCCGCGGGCGCCGTCGCCGGCCACTCGTTCCGCTTCAACGGCTGGGGCGGCAAGTACGAGGTCCGCTCGCTCGACGACGCGGTGCCCCCGATCGTGAGCGCCCGTTGGAAGATCCCGATGTGGCACCACGAGTTCGTCCTCGAGGGCGGCTCGATCGACTCGAACGGCGCCGGTTCGCTGCTCACCACGCGGCAGTGCCTCGAGAACGAGAACCGCAACCCCGAGGCGGGCGACGTCGGCATCGAGCGGACGCTGCACGACGCCCTCGGCGTGACGAACCTCGTCTGGCTGCCCGGCGGCATCAAGGGCGACGACACCGACGGGCACATCGACGACATCGCCCGCTTCGTCGGCCGCGACGCGATCGCCGCCCTGCGGGCCCCGACCGGCCATCCCGACCATGCGACGCTCGAACAGAACTGGCGGGCGCTCGAGGCGGCCCGCGACGAGCGAGGCCAGCCGTTCCGCCTCGTCCCGCTGCCGGTGCCCGAGCCGATCTTCTACGACTACCCGGCCGACCGCTTCGGCCCGGGCGGTCGGAACATGGTTCCCGCGAGCCACGCGAACTTCCTGATCGCGAACGGCACCGTCTTCGTGCCGGTCTTCGGCGGCTCGTCCGACGACGCCGCCTGCCGCACGCTCGAGCAGGCGATGCCCGGCTTCCGCATCGAGCCGGTGATGGCGGTGAACCTCGTGGTCGGCCTCGGCAGCCTGCACTGCCTGAGCTGCCACCAGCCGGCGTGATTTCGGCCGCAGGACCGCGTCGCACGCGTTACAGTCCGCGCTCCCGGAGGCTTCCCCATGCGCGTGACCGCCCTCGTCCTCGCGACCACCTCGTTCCTTGCCGCACCCGCCGCGGCCGACTCGATCCTCGACCGCCTCTACGTCGGCACCGACGTCGGCGTCTCGATCGTGCCCGACATCAAGACCCGCGAGATCGCGCCGACCGCCGGCACCGTCGGCCTTTCGGGGCTCGAGATCGACATGGACGCGGGCGTCGACTGGTCGATCGAGCTCGGCCTGCGGCTCTCGGACAGCCTCGCGGTCGAGCTCCAGTCGGGCTACGTCTTCAATCGCGTGAACCGGGTCACGTCGGGCACGTTCACCTCGATCGCCCCCGATCCGGTCGTCGGCGGCAGCGGGCACTTCGGCCAGGTGCCGATCCTCGCGAACGCGATCTGGGAGATCCCGCTCACGCCGGGCGAGTCGGGCGTCGGCTCGCTCAAGCTCCAGCTCGGGGCCGGCGTCGGTGCGGTGAACATCCAGGGCTCGCTCGACGCCGAGGGCGGCGGGGCGGTCACCGGCCTGGCGATGTCCGCCGACGGCAGCGGCTGGGCGTTCGGTTACCAGGGCACGGTCGCGCTGCTCTGGTCGCTCACGACCGACATCGACATCGGGATTCGCTACCGCTTCATGGGAACGACCGGCGTCGACCTCGGACCGATCAGCGAGTCGTCGGGCGTGCTTGCGACGGGTAACCTCGAGACCGACGCGGTCTTCACGAACGCCATCCAGGCGTCGCTCTCGATCCGGTTCTGACCTCGCGGGGCGCGGGCCCATAACCCCGCCAGAGGTGGATGTGGTCGGGCCAGACGGTCGATTCGGGTCTTCGCCTCGGCCATTCTTGCCGGAATCACTGCCGGAAACCAAGAAGAACCGATCCCGCCGCCGATCGAGTCCGTTCGACCATCCTCGGATGATGCGGTCATGAACGGCCGCCGTTCCGCGGACGCGAGGAGTTGCCCCATGTCCGGATCCACGTTCTCCAGCATCCTTCGCGTCGATCGTCTGGCGGCATCGCTGATCGCGATCGGCCTCCTCGCCGCGGCGCCCGCTTCGGGCGATCCGCTCGCGGCCGATCCGCCGAAGAAGGCGACTGAACCGGCACCGGCCGACGAGACGGAAGGATTGGAAGGCACGGACGCTCCCGACGTCGGAACCACGCCGAAGGCGCCGGCTGCGAAGCCAGGACGCTTCGAGCCGAAGGCGTTCTTCGCCGCGTGGGGCACTAAGAATGCCGCGTTCGATCACGATGGAAGCGGTACCGTCAACTGCCCGGATCTCGAGTTCGCGATCCGCGCCGCGGGCGGCGGGCGAGGCTCCGCCAACCCGGGTGCGATCGTCCTGACGAAGCCGGCCGGCAAGGACGGGACCATCGCCGCCCGCAGCGGCACGCCCTCGACGCTCGTGAAGGCGTGGGGCACCGACGCCGCGAACTTCGATTTCGACGGCAACGGGACCGTGGGCTGCGGCGATGTGCCCGGTTTCATCGCGAACGACCTGAAGCCGCTCGCACCCGGCCAGAAGCCGCCGGAGGCGCCGGCGGCCGCACCGAAGACGTCGGCCCCCGATCCTTCGCTCACTTCACCGCAGGCTCCGGTCGGCGGATCTCGATCGGCACCGGCCGGCGGATCCGGTGACGCGGCGGCTGCGGCAAAGGGCCGTACCCCTCCCGGAGCCGCGAGCGGTCGCGGTCGCGGCGGCGGTGGTGGCGGCGGCGGCGGCGGTAACGGCGGTGGCGGTTCGTCCCGCGCGGCCGCGAGGTCACCGGCGCCGCCGCCTTCATCCTCGTTCAGCGGTGGAGATGGTGCGGCGTCCGGTGGCAGTGGCGGCGGCACCGGCGGCGACGGCACTGGCGGCGATGGCACCGGCGGCGATGGCACTGGCGGCGGTGGCACCGGTGGCGGTGGCACCGGTGGCGGCGGCGCAGTCGGTGGCGGCACCGGCGGCGGAGGTGTTGGCGGTGGCGGCGGTGGTGGTGGCGGTGGTGGTG
>JBEIUL010000104.1:0-7364 GCA_040374395.1 Phycisphaeraceae bacterium | reverse complement strand
CGGTTCGCGCGAGCGACGGCGGAGCGACGTCGCGACGGGGGCGAGCGGCGTGGCCGACGGACCGGCGGGCGAGCTCGCCCCGCGGCAGGCCCGGCGTGCGCGCGACGGCGGGGCGTCGATCAACCTGACGTTCGCAAACCGGCTCGACGTTCCGCTGCGGCTCGCGTGGCTCGACCGCCGCGGCGAGCGTCGCGACTACGGCGAGATCGCTCCCGGGCAGGAACGGCGGCAGCAGACGTTCGCGGGCCACGCGTGGGTGCTGCTCGGGCCCGGCGACGAGATCGTCGCGGGATTCGTGGCCCCCTCGGGCGACGCGACCGCGAACGTCGACGAGGCGATGCGCGAGACCTATCGAGACCTTCCCGATTCAGGATCGGCCCGCGGGGCCGGTCGCGGCGAGCGCGAGCCGGGTTCGTCGGCCGAATCGCCCGACGGCGTCCGGCGGATCCGCCTTGACGGTGGGAACCTGGTGCTGGTCGACTCGGCGAGCGGGGCGGAGCGGCGGCTCACCGACGACGGCGGCCCCGGCCGTCGCCATGACCCGAACGTCCACTGGTCGCCCGACGGGCGATTCCTTGCCGCGATCTCGGTCGATCCGGTCGAGCCGCGGACGATCCCGATCGTCGAGGCCGCACCGGAAGGCTCGGTCCAGCCGAGGCTCGAGTCGCTGGCGTATCCGAAGCCGGGCGATCCGATCGACCGCGTGCGGATCTCGATCTTCGATGCGGCCGCCGGCACGCGGATCCCGGTCGACGATTCAACCTTCGCGAACCCGTGGTCGATCGATCGCCTCGCCTGGAACGCGGCGGGCGATCGGCTCACGTTCCTCTACCAGGAGCGGGGCCACCAGGTGCGCCGGCTCGTGGCGATCGACGTTCCCGACGGCGGCGTCGGCGCGATCATCGACGAGCGGAGCCCGACGTTCATCGACTATTCACAGAAGACCTTCCTGGGCAGGCTGAACGGCGATCGTGCGATCTGGATGACCGAGCGATCGGGCTGGAACCACCTCGAGCTGGTCGACCTCCGCGATGGCACGGTCCGGCCGCTGACCGCGGGCGAGTGGGTGGTTCGCGCGGTCGACGACGTCCGCGAGAACGCCGACGGCTCGTTCGAGGTCCGGTTCCGCGCGATGGGCGTGCGGCCGGCCGAGGATCCGTACCACGTGCACGTCGGCCGGCTGGCGGTGGCGGCCGACGGCGCGATCTCGCCCGTCACCTGGCTCACCGCGGGCGACGGAACGCACGAGCTGACGTTCGCGCCCGACGGTGAGCACTACGTCGACCGCTGGTCCCGCGTCGACCTCGCGCCGGTGCACGAGCTGCGCCGCACCTCCGACGGGTCGCTGGTCGCGACGCTTGCCGAGGCCGACGCATCGGACCTGGCCGCGAGAGGCTGGCGGCCCCCCGAGCGCTTCGCCGCTCGCGGCCGCGACGGCACCACGCCGATCCATGGCATCATCGTGCTGCCGAGCGACTTCGACCCGTCGGCCCGCTACCCGGTCATCGAGCACATCTACGCCGGTCCGCAGGACCACTTCGTGCCGAAGGCATTCTCGACCTGGCTCGGGATGCGCGACCTCGCCGAGCTCGGCTTCATCGTCGTGCAGATCGACGGCATGGGCACCAACTGGCGATCGAAGGCCTTCCACGACGTCGCGTCGCGCAACCTCGCCGACGCCGGGTTTCCCGACCGCATCGCGTGGCTCAAGGCCGCCGCCGCGACGCGACCGTGGATGGATCTCGACCGCGTCGGCATCTACGGCGGCAGCGCGGGCGGGCAGAACGCCCTCGGCGCCCTCCTCTTCCACGGCGACTTCTACGACGTGGCGGTCGCCGACTGCGGGTGCCACGACAACCGCGTCGACAAGATGTGGTGGAACGAGGCGTGGATGGGCTATCCGGTCGGCCCGCACTACGCCGAGTCGTCGAACGTGACGCACGCCCATCGGCTGCGGGGCGAGCTCATGCTGATTGTGGGCGGCGTCGACCGCAACGTCGATCCGGCGTCGACGATGCAGGTCGTCGATGCCCTCGTGAAGGCCGATCGGGACTTCGAGCTGCTCGTGCTGCCGGGCGCCGGTCACGGGGCCGCGGAAACGCCGTACGGCCGCCGGCGCCGGGCGGATTTCCTGGTTCGGAAGCTGTGGGGCGTCGAGCCGCGGCGGGCCGTCGTGGTCAGCGCGGCGCCCGAAGCTTCCGGGCCAGCACGATGAGTCCGGCGCCGAGCGTGATCGCGATGGCGAGCACCGCGAGCGACCAGCGGGCGGCGCGGTCGATCGAGGCGTCGACCCGCGCCTGGGCGCCGTCGAGGATCGCGTTCGCACGCTGCTCGAACGCCGCGAGGGCCGGGTCGTTCGCCAGCCCGCGGGCGTCGGCGATCGTGGCCCTGAGTTCGGCCAGGGCCTGATGGGTGTCGCCCGCGAGCCTCTCGAGCCGCTCGAACGAGAAGTCGTCGTCGGGGCCGGGCGCGGCGTCGTTCTCGGCGACGAGGTCGCGGACCAGCGCGATGGTCTTCTCGGCCTCGGTCGCGGTCTTCTCCCACGCGGCGGCGGTTGCGGTCGCCTTGTCGGCCAGCGTGTTCGCGTCGGCGATCGCCGCCCGTCCGGCTGCGAGCGAGCGTTCGGTGTCGGCGGCGGCCTGGCGGTAGGTCTCGAGCAGGCCGCGGAACTCGGCCGACTTCGCGGCGATCTCGTCGAGCAACTTCGCGGCCTCGTCGCGGGCCGTCGCGAGGGCCCGGTCGACATCGGCGGGTAGCCGCTCGGCGGCATCCGCGATGCGGCGACTCGACTCGCCGCCGTCGCGCAGCGCCGTCTCGGCCGACTTCGCGAGCGACGACGAGTAGAACTCCTCCATCGTGTCCTCGAGGATGTCGCGGATACGGTCGGGGTACCCGTCGACCGAGTCGGCGACCCGCTTCATCTGCTCCTCGCTGGTGCGGGCCGCATCGCTCACGCTCTGGGCGGCGGTGAACGGCGACAGCGGCAGGCCGAGCACGCCCACGACCCCCGCCCCGGCCCCGGAATCGAAGAGGCCCGTGGTGACGGCGGTCGACGAGTTCTCCTCGAAGTCGCGGTACTCGATCCAATCGGTCGCCGCGACCTTGTCGATCTCCGACTCGACCTGCGCGAACCGGTCGGCCGGGATGAACTTCCGCGCGATCGCGAGGATGCCGTCGTGCATCACCTTGGTCTGCTCGCGGGCGAACGGGTCCTCGCGGAAGAGGTTCCGCGCGTCATCGCTGTTCACGAAGGTCTGGTAGCGATCGAGCAGCCACCACATCTCGAGCAGCGTGCCGAGGGCGTTCGGCGACCGATACGCGTTCGCGATCGCGTTCAGGGTCCGCCGCCGGGCGAGTTCAGCCCGGTCGCGGACCTCGGTGTTCGAGGCCGAATCGATCGCCCGCCGCCAGATCGCCATCGCGGTGGCGTTCACGTCCTTCCGGTAGAGCGCGAGATCGCGAACCAGGTCGGGATTGTTCACGTCGATCCCGGCCGCGAGCGGCGATTCGGCGGTCCGCACGGGCGGCTTCGCTTGGCAACCGACCGGACCGAGCGCGACCAGCCAGCCCGCGGCGATGCCGGCGACGGTCGGGCAAACGGGGAAGCGGAACGGCGTCGGCATGGGAGCCCGGTTGCGTCGGACCGGGCGGCGGGGATGATACGGGGCCATGGCCCGAGATCGCGTCGTGTCGGCGGCGGAGTCGCCCGGTCCCGAGGACCAGGCAAACCATGCCCTGCGCCCGACCCGCATCGGCGAGTACGTCGGCCAGCGCGAGCTGGTCGAGCGGCTCTCGATCGCGATCGAGGCCTCGCGCGGTCGCCAGGACCCGATGGAGCACGTGCTGCTGCACGGCCCGCCCGGCCTCGGCAAGACCACCCTCGCCCACGTCATCGCGGCCGAGATGGGCTCGCGGGCTTACGTCACGAGCGGCCCGGCCCTGACGAAGGCCGGCGACCTCATCGGCACGCTGACGAAGATGCAGGAACGCGACGTGCTCTTCGTCGACGAGATCCACCGCCTGCCCGCCGCCGTCGAGGAGTACATCTACCCCGCGATGGAGGACTTCAAGGTCGACTTCACCGTCGACAGCGGGATGCATGCGAAGGTCATCACCATCCGGCTCAAGCCGTTCACGCTGATTGGCGCGACGACGCGGGCGGGGCTCTTGACCCAGCCGCTGCGGAGCCGCTTCGGCATCTCGCACCACCTCGACTTCTACGGCGAGGAGGACCTGGTCGCGATCCTCGCGCGGGCCGCGAACCTGCTGTCGATGCGTGCGATCGACCCGGCGATCTTCGCCTCGCTCGCCGCCCGCAGCCGCGGTACGCCGCGGGTGGCGCTTCGCCTGCTGCGGCGCCTTCGCGACTTCGCGCAGGTCCGGGCGGCGGGGCGGATCGACGCGAAGGTCCTCGACGATGCCTTGGCCCTCGAGGGGGTCGACCGCCTTGGACTCGACGAGCTCGACCGGAAGTACCTCCGGACGATCCACGGTACGTACGAGGGCGGACCGGTCGGCCTCGATGCGATCGCCGCGACGATGGGGGACGATGCCGACACCCTTGAGGATGTGGTCGAGCCGTACCTCCTCAGGATCGGGTTCCTCGCCCGGACGAGGCAGGGCCGGAAACTGACCGGCGCGGCCTTGGATTGGCTCGGGGCCCGCCCGGCCGGCGGCCTCTTCGGTGCGACGGGCGAAAGAGCCTGATCGCGGGCGACACGAGCGTCCGGTAATAGTGGCTGATTACGGGGCCTTTCCCGTGAGCCTCTCCATGGCCGCGGTGGATTTCACGCCGGTTGCATCGATTATTCCGTTTGGTTCCGACATTCACTTGAGTCTGAGGAAATTTAGTGCATCTTCCATATTGGAGCGTTGGATTCACCCGCCGCGGACGTGACGCGACGGTCTCCAGTTGTCCTGGGGAGTCCAAGTACGGTCGGGACAAAGGGACTTCGGACCTTAGGAGATCAAAGATGGATCTGCTCAAGAAGCTCGACAAGCACTTCGTGGCGGCTGCGGCTGCCACCGTCGTCGCGGGCGGCGCCCAGGCGGCGATCGTCTACAGCGGCGTTGTGAACATCAGCATCCCGGTGAACCTCGACGGCGTCTACATGAACTTGGTCACCGGCGCGACCGGCACGGCAGGCGCATCCACCGCGGGCTGGGACATCAATCCCTACAGCGCGTCCGGTCTCTCGTGGTTCGCCCCGAGCACCCCCGCCTCCAGCCATGGCCTCGTTCGCGGTCTCGGAACCAGTTCCACGCAGGTCGACAACCTGTTCGGTACCGGCTACCTCATCGCCGCCACCGGCTCGCCCGCCCCGAACTACGGGACCGGAACGAACCAGACCACCGGCGCCACGGCGTTCGTCTTCAACAGCGAGAACAACATCGTCGGCCTCCGCTTCTTCAACGAGGCGACCGGCGTGATCAACTACGGTTGGATGCGTCTCGGCCTCGGTGCGTCGTTCACCGATCCGACGCGTCGGATCGTCGATTGGGCGTACGAGGACACCGGCGCGGGCATCATCGCCGGGGTTCCGACTCCGGGCGCCATTGCCCTCCTCGGCTTCGCCGGCCTCGCCGGTCGCCGTCGCCGGGCCTGATTCCGGGTACGAAGTTCCTTTGCAGAAGTCTCCAGGCGGGCGGCCCTCACGGGTCGCCCGCTTCTTCTTTTCCGGCCGATACCATCGCCGCCCGCCATGCCCCGACGACTCGCAAAGCGGCTCCTCATCGTCGGTTGGGACGCCGCCGAATGGCAGGTGGCCGATCCGCTGCTAGCCCGCGGCCAGATGCCGAACCTGGCCCGCTTGGTGGCGGGGGGCGTACGGGCCGAGCTGCGGACCCTCGAGCCGAAGCTCTCGCCGCTCCTCTGGAGTTCGATCGCCACCGGCAAGACCGCCGACCGGCACGGGATCCTGAACTTCGTCGAGCCGAATCCCGCGGGCGACGGCGTTCGGGTGGCGGCGTCGACCAGCCGGCGGACGAAGGCCCTCTGGAACATCGCGAGCCAGTCGGGGCTGCGAAGCGTCGTCGTCGGGTGGTACGCCTCGCACCCGGCCGAGCCCGTGGCGGGGGCGGTGGTGTCGAACCTCTTCCTCGAGGGGGAACCGGCCGCGGACGGGGCCGCGTGGCCGCTCGCCGAGGGCTCGGTCCATCCGGTCGAGCTGCGTGACGCGGTGGCCGCGTCGCGGGTCCGCTCGAAGGTCGATGCGGCGATCCGCGAGCTGCTGCCCGACGGCGGACGGGTCGGCGATCGCCGGGTCGCGACGCTCGCGAGAGAGTTCGCCCGGGCCCGGTCGCTGCACGCGGTCGCGACGAGGCTCGTCGCCCGCCGCGACTGGGACCTCGCGATGGTCTTCCACGACACGATCGACACCATCGGGCACCACTTCATGGAGTTCCGGCCGCCGCGGATGCCGCACGTCGCGAACGACGACGGGAAGGCGTTCGGCGGCGTGATCGACGCGACGTACCGGGCCCACGACCGCATGCTGGGCGAGTTGCTCGAGGCGGCGGGGCCCGAGACCGCGGTGATCCTGCTGAGCGACCACGGGTTCCATTCCGACCACCTGCGGCCGGTGATCAAGGATCTCGACCCGAACGACCGGGCGGCGCTCGAGTCGAGCTGGCATCGACTGTTCGGCGTGCTGGTCGCGAGCGGCCCGGGCTTCCGCCGGGGCGAGCGGATCGCGGCGCCGCGGCTGCTCGACGTCGTGCCGACCGCGCTCGTCACCCTCGGGCTGCCGGTCGCCGACGATCTCGACGGCCGCGTGATCGTCGAGGCGTTCGAGTCGACGCAGGAGGTCGCCGCGGGCCTGGCCGCACCCGGCGGCCGGATCGCCAGCTGGGACGCGGTCGAAGGCCCCGATGGCCGGCATTCGGCCGACCTGCGGCAAGACCCGTTCGAGGCCCGCGACGCCCTGCAGCAACTCGTCGACCTCGGGTACATGGCCCCGCTGGGTGACGATCAGGCGGCGCTGCTCGACCTCGTGCGGCGCGAGACCGACTTCAACCTCGCGATCACCTTCCTCTCGACCGACCGGCCGGCCGAGGCGATCCCGGTGTTCGAGCGGCTGGTCGAGGCCCGCCCCGACGAGCCGCGATTCGCGCTGAGCCTCGCCCGGTGCCAGGTCGCGACGCTGCGGTTCGCCGACGCGATCGCGACGCTCGAGGCGTATCTCGGCCGCAAGCCCGACGACCTCGACGGTCGCACGATGCTGGCGGGGGCGCTCGCCGCCGCGGGTCGGGTCGACGACGCCCGGTCGGTCATCGCCGCGATCGAGCCGCGGCTGGCGGGCCGTGCCGAGGCGGCGCGGACGCTCGGCGAGCTCTGCGCCGCCGCGGGGCTCTGGTCCGAGGCG
>JBEIUL010000400.1:0-2758 GCA_040374395.1 Phycisphaeraceae bacterium | reverse complement strand
GAGCGCGGTGCGGGCGCCGCCCACGTGGAGGTGGCCGGACGGGCTCGGGGCGAAACGGGTGACCGGGGCGGGCGAATCGCTCATGGGGAATCGGGAAAGGTATCCTCGGCAGCCGCGAAAGGAAGCGAGATCCGATGCCGGTGCTCCTCGGAATCCTGAGCGACAGCCACGGCCGCCGCGAGCGGCTGCGGACGGCGATCCGCCTGTTGACCGAGGCGGGGGCCGAGCGTTTCGTGCATCTGGGCGACCTCGAGGACGCCTCGGCCCTCGACGAGCTCGCCGGGCTGCCCATCGCGGTCGTCTTCGGGAACTGCGACGACGAGCGCGAGCTCGGCCGCACCGCGGAATGCCTCGGGATCGAGTCGATGCATCCCGGCGGCGTGATCGAGGTCGGGTCGAGGCGGGTCGCGATCACCCACGGGCATCTCGAGGGCGAGGTGCGGCGGCTTCGGGGACTCAAGCCCGATTACCTGCTCCATGGCCACACCCACGAGCGGAAGGACCGAATCGAGCAGGGCGTCCGCACGATCTGCCCCGGGGCGCTCCACCGGGCGGTGCCCCCCACCGTCGCGCTCCTCGAGGTCGAGGGCGGGCGGCTCGAGACGATCGTCGTCCCGGGCTGACTCCGCCGCGCGGGTTCCGGCGAACCCCGCCCCATGCCCGCCCTTCTCGTCCAGGCCTTCGCGTCGCTCGCGATGACCGGCCTCATCTGGTGCATCCAGGTCGTGCACTACCCGCTCTTCGCCGCGGTCGGGCGCGACGAGTTCACCCGCTACGAGGCCGACCACGCCCGCCTCATCACCCTCGTGGTCGGGCCGCTCATGCTCGTCGAGCTCGCGACGGCGCTGTGGCTCGCGGCGGTGCGGCCGGCAGGCATCCCCGCGTGGATGACCTGGGCGGGCCTCGCGCTGGTCGCCGCGATCTGGACCTCGACCGCGGCGATCCAGGTGCCCTGCCACGCGAGGCTCGCGGCCGGCTTCGACGCCGAGGTGCACGCCCGGCTGGTCTCGAGCAACTGGATCCGCACCGTGGCATGGACCGCCCGCGGGGTCCTCTCGCTCGCGATGATCGCGGCGTGGGCGAGGGCGTCGCGGGTCGGCTGACGCCCGCCCCTTGCGGAACCGCCGGGAAACCGCGAACCTTCGCGGCGAGTGCTCCACGTCCGCATCATCGCCTACGCACCCGACGGCCTCGAGGAGACGACCCTCGACACGAGCCCGATCCTCGCCGCGGCCGATCCGGCGGCGGCGCTGGCCGAGGCGATCGAGCCGTGGATCCGCGCCGAGCGGCGGGCGTGGATCGAGATCGACACCGACACGCGTTCGCTCGCGGCGCAGGCGATCGGGAAGGTGATCCCGCTGCACCCGATCGTCGCCGACGTGCTCGTGCAGCGCGACCACCGTCCCGCGATCGACCGGTTCCCGGGCCTCGTCCACGTGATCCTCGACCTCGCCCACGCGCGGAAGACGCTCACCTTCGAGAAGGTCGACATCCTCGCCGGCGACAGCTGGATCATCGGCGTCGGCAGCCATCCCGACGAGATCTTCGAGCCCGTGCGGCAGCGGCTGCGCCGCGGCGACGCCCTCCGCTCGCTCGGCACGCCCTTCCTCGTCCACGCCCTCGTCGAGGCGATGTGCCGTCAGGACACCAGGATCCTCGAGCGGCTCGGCGACCGCATGGAGACGCTCGAGCTCGCCCTGATCGACGACCCGAGCCCCTCCCGCCTCAACCGGATCCACGCGCTCAAGCGCGACCTCCGGGGCCTGCGCCGCTCGGTGGTTCCGCTCATGGAGTCGGCGACCACCTTCCTGCAGAACCGCCGGTCGTCGGGGCACGCCTCGACCGAGGACCTCGACATGGCGGTGCGCGAGATCCACGACGAGCTCGCCTCGGTCGCCGACATCCTCGACGCCTACCGCGACGCGGCGCAGAACCTGGCGGAACTCTACGCGGCCAGCCTCTCGAACCGGCTGAACGACATCCTGCGGACGCTCGCGATCATCTCGACGGTCTTCATCCCGCTCAACTTCATCGCGGCCCTGTTCGGCATGAACTTCACCCACCTGCCGCTCATCGAGAACCCGCTCGGGTTCTGGGTGACGATGGGCGTGATGGCGACGCTCGCGTCGCTGGTCATCGCGGTCGCGTGGCGGCAGGGCTGGCTGAAGCGGCCCGGCCACCGGACCCGGTCGCCCGCGATCACGCGGCCCCAGCGGTTTGAGGAGCGGGATGGCGAGCGCGATGGCGAGCGGAACGGGGCGAACCCCGCCTGACCGGCACCGCATCCGCCCGCCGCGGGACGCGAACCCCGCTGCCATGACCGTACTCGCCGCCGATCCCTCCGCCCCGCCCTCGATCTCGAACCTCGCCGACCTGCTCGCCGCCGGCTGGCGAAGCCGCTCGGTGAAGGAAGAGCTCCGCGAGAACCTCGTCGCGGCCCTCGCCCGCGGCGAGGATCTCTTCCCGGGGATCCGCGGCTACGACGACACCGTCATCCCCGAGATCGTCCACGCGGTTCTCGCGGGGCACGACCTCCTCTTCCTCGGCGAGAAGGGCCAGGGGAAGAGCCGGCTCATGCGGCTGCTGGCCCGCCACCTCGACGCCTGGGTGCCCTACCTCGACCTGCCCGGCTGCCCGGTGCACGAGGACCCGCTCGCCCCGATCACCTCGGCGGGCAAGCGACTCGTCGCGGGCAAGGCGAACGCCGAGATCCCCATCCGCTGGTGGTCGCGCGAGGGCCGCTACGCCGAGCGGCTCG
>JBEIUL010000075.1:0-8527 GCA_040374395.1 Phycisphaeraceae bacterium | reverse complement strand
GGCGTCGCCTTCACCGCCTTGGGCGGAATCACCTCGACCGTCGCCGGCTTCGCGTCTGCGGGCTCCCGCGGCGTTCGCGGCGCGGGCTTCGGCGGCGACGCGGGAACCTCGACCTTGGCCGGAGCAACTTCGACCTTCGCGGAGGGACGGACATCCGTCGCGGCCCGCACGAGTCGGGCCGAAGCGACCGGCGACGCGGGGACATTCGCGGGCGCGGCCGGGGTCTCGGACGCCTTCGCGCCCCGCGGCGGGGGCGGCTTCGGCGGAGCCGGCGGCGGAGGCTGCGGCGCCGGATTGAACTGCGGGTCGGCCACGCCGTGGGACCGCTCCCAGTCGCGGGCGAACCGCTCGGCAAGCGTGCGGTAGTCGAGAGCGCCGGGGCACCACGGGGCGTAGTCGAAAATCGTCTGTCCGAACGACGGGCTCTCGGCAAGCTTCACGTTCCGCCGGATCGCGGGTCGGAAGACCTTCGCGTTCTCCCACGGCACGCCGCTGCCCGCGGCGTCCTCGAAGAACCGGTCGAGCTCGTTCACCACCTCACGACCGTGCGTCGACTGCGTCTCGTGCATGCAGAGGAGCGTGCCGGCGACCTTGAGTTCGGGGTTCACGCCCTCGGAGATCAGGGCGACCGTCTCGAGCAGCTTCGAAAGCCCCTGCATCGCGAGGAACTGGGCCTGCATCGGGACCACGACCTCGCGGGCGAGCGAAAGGGCGTTCAGCGTGAGCAGCCCCAGGCTCGGCGGGCAGTCGAGCAGGACGTAGTCGTACTTCGCCAGCATCGGCTCGAACCGGTCGGCAAGCAGCCGATGCCGCTCGGGATGGTTCGCAAGCTCGGTCTCGGCTGCGGCGAGGTCGACGTTCGAGGGCAGCACGTCGAGGTTCGGCCGGGCCCGCACGATCGCGTCGGCGACCGGCACGTCGGGGTCGACCAGCAGGTCGTAGACGGTGTGGCCCACGGTGCCGCCGTCGATCCCGAGCGAGAGCGAGAGGTGCCCCTGCGGATCGAGGTCAATGAGGCAGACCCGGCGGCCGAGCTCGGCGATCGCCGCTCCGAGGGTCACCGTCGAGGTGGTCTTTCCGACGCCGCCCTTCTGGTTCAGCAGGGCGACGATGCGTGTCGGGACGCCCGTCTTTCTCATGGGGGCGGAGTATAGGGACGGGGCCGCGGGGATCCGGCCGCCCCCTACCCCGGCGTATCCCAGGCGAAGAGGACGAGGGCGAGGTCCTCGGCACCGACCTGGCCGTCGAGGTTCACGTCGGCAGGGGTCCGCTGCGGGTCGTACGGCCCACCCCACTTCGACAGGATCGCCGCGATGTCGGAACCGTCGACGATGCGGTCCGGGACGACGTCGGCAGGAAACATGCGCTCGAAGCGGATGCCGTCGGCGAACGAGTACTCGCCGGCCCCGCCGACGAAGGAGAAGTAGTACGAAGTGAAGTAGTGGCCGTGCTGGTAGCCGTTGTATGTAAGGATGTACGCCCCGGGAAACTCCTCGCTCCCTCCGCCGCACCTGGAACCGTCGATGGCGCAGCCGTAGCTGTAGCAACAGTCGTTCCCGGAGCAGCAATCGTCCCAGACCATGCGCATGGGCCGATCGAAGACGACCGTGAAACCGACGTCTGAACTGCAGATCTCGTACTCCATGCACCCGCCGGGATGCACGGAGATGGCACCGGATCCGATCTCGATCTTTCCCCCCGCACCGAGATCCGTCGTGTAACAGTCGTAGGAGTATCCGTAGTAGTAGCCACCCTTCGAGCAGCACTCGTAGTTGATGGACGCCCCGGCCCCAAACGTGCCGAACAGACCCGCATCATCGTGCCAGGACTGGACCGTTGAATCCACGGCGTAGTCGCAGCTGACCGAACCGTACCCGCCGCCGTAACTCGAAGATCGGACATAAGCGTTGATCTCGACGTGCACGACCCGCCAGGGCACGGTGTCCTGCCCTCTCGCTGGCTGGTTGACCGACGCGGCGCAGCAAGCCAGCGAAGTCAAGAGCAAGCGGGAGTCCCGCGGCCAGCGGGAGCGGCGCGGACGCACCTCGGACGCCGGCCCGGAGGGATGCACGCAGGCCATCTGCCGCCAACGATTGACAATCGATGCCATCTTCGCTCCAGTTTCGAGGCTTCAAGCCGAGCGAACGCCACTTGCGTTCCATATTGTTTCATTGTATCCGAAAGTCAGCGGCGTCACGCCGGGTTTTGGGGCCGCGTCCCCGGGAACCTGTTCCGGTTCGGGCGCGTCCCGGCCGGGCGCGGCGGCTACCCCGGCGTGCCCCAAGCGAACAGGACTGCAGCAAGGTCCTCGGCACCGACCTGGCCGTCGAGATTCACGTCGGCGGCGGTCCGCTGCGGGTCGTACGGGCCGCCCCACTTCGAGAGGATGGCGGAGATGTCGGAGCCGTCGACGATGCCGTCGGGAATGACGTCGGCGGGAAAAATTCGCTCGATCCGGAGGTTCTCGATGCGAAGGCTTGCGAAGCCCTCCTCGGCGGACGGATTGAGGCCGGATCCGATGGAATGCAAGACGAGCGTGAACTGATGGTAAAGCCCGTATGAATACGGCATCGACTGGGGAAACAAATCCACGGAGCCCGGGCCGCCGCATTGGTCCCCGAACACGTCCGAGTACATGTTGCACGAGGCGTAGTTCCACGTCAGGCGAGTCGGCCTGTCCAGTCCCAAGCGCCACCAGGCCATTGAGTTGACGTCATACATGAACTCACCGCAGCCCCACTCCGCAAGCAGCGTGACATCAAATCGATCGCCGATCAGGCTCGCCGAGGCGCGGGCGACGGCCCTCGCCTCGATGTCCGCGTAGCCCCCGCAGACGCAGAGGAGTCCGTCCGCCGGACCGATGTCGCACTCTGCGGCAAGCGAACCGCCCAGGAACGGGGACCAGAAAGCGCAGCCTTCTTGATACCTATATGGCTCGCAACCCACCCTGGAACCCTGATTGCAATATCTGGAGACGCCGGGGGTCACGACCTGCATGTACGTATCGATCGACCGAAGCACGAAGGGCCCGCTGAACAGAATCGGGAACCCCGAGGCACTCGCCGCCACCGGCACTTCGAAGTAGCCCGCCGCAGGGTCGATCGTCGCGGTTCCGCCAGGCCACGTCACGGTCGTAGGCTGCGAGACGTCCACGGCGAACGTGACGAAACCCGAAGGCAGCGTAGGGAGATTTCCGTCGAAGGTGATGACGATGGATTGGGAAGCGATCGCGAACTCGAGGGATCCATCGCCGGTCGGAGCGCACGTCCCGCCTTTGCACCACTCGTAGACCCAGCACGAGTCACCTTCGATCACGAAAGACGTTGAGCCGGCCGGGATCTTGTCGGACCCGTCCGCTTTGAAAGAGATCGTTCCGGATTCGCTGTCGGCCCGGATGTAGGTCCACGTCTCACCCACCAGGTTCCATGGCACGATCTCCGGAACCGTGTCCTGCGCCACCGCGGCCCGCGCGACCCCCAACGCACAGCACGCCAGCGCCAACTTCACGATTCGCGCGTCCATCGGCCAGCGAGTCCGCCGCGATGTCGATGTTCGCGAGCCTTTTGCCGCCTCCCGAAGCGAATGCTCGGTCCAGACGGAACGGGTGGTCTTCACAAGTCACTCCTTGCGGGCATCGACGGGGTTCCGGATCGATGACGGATCCTCGGCACGGCCGCGATCCATCGGCGCGTGAGTGACGATCCGAGGGACCATACCCATCTTCGCGGCGAGATGCAAAGGTAATCTCCCGTCGCGGCCGCGGCTCGCATGCACGGGGCATGCCCTCCCGAGGAACCGCGCCGCGTCTCTCTCTATGTTTTCGGCCCGAAACACCGGGCGGAACCCTCGGGAGGACGCCTCGGGGACGAAGCCTCACGCGAGGCCCGTCATCGCCCCTCCCACGCGGCGAGATCGATCTCGACGGGAACCGGATCGATGCGAAATGCCGGCCGGGGCACGATGGCCGACCGGTGGGCCTCGCCCGCGATCCGGGCGAGGCCGATCGGGGCGATCACGCCCTCGGGCGATGCCTCGGGAATCCATCCGCCGGGAAACGCGATCCTCGCCCGCCAGAGTTCGGGGCCGACCGCGACCGAGACGTCCGGGGCGACGGCATCCCCGAGGGGCCGGGTCCGGCCGTCGGGAAAGATCTCGAGGCGTCTGTCGCGCCAAGCCAGCACGATCCGGTCATCGTCCGGGATCCGATCGTCCCGGCGGCACTCGACCAGGACTTCCCAGCGAATGCCTCGCCGCCGGACGGTGGCCGACGTCGCGAAGCGCGGCGAGACGCGCGCCGCCGCGCCCTCCTTCGCCTCCGCCAGCGTGAAAGGGGCCGCGAACGAACCGAAGTTGAGCGTCGGCGGACGGGCCGGGGTCGCGGCGAACGGCACGGTGATGCGCGTCTCGAAGCCGTCGCCGCGCAGCCACAGCACGAGCGGCTCGGCGCCATCGCCGGTCGGGCGGGCTCGCGGCGTCACGGCCAGCGGGCGGTCGAACGTCACGGTTCGTAGGCTGAGCGCCGGGATATGGGCCGCGACGGGATACTCGTCCGCCCCGAGCCACGAGCAGATGAGCGTGCGGTCGAGCCCGCCGCCGTTGAGGAACGCGACCCGCAAAGTGCCGCCCGAATCGCCCTCGAGCCACGCGGCGAGCGGAGCGTTCACGTCGAGCCACGACCCCGTCGCGGTCGCCACGGCGGCATCGTCCCGCTCGGCGTCGTGCAGGATCGCCAGCAGCGGACTCGACTCGGCGGCGGAGGCGATCCACGCGGCGATTCGCCGAGGTTCGACGAGTCGGTCCGGCACGGATTGGGGCGTGACCTCGGTCGCGACGGCGACCAGCCGCTCACGCAGCTCGCGGGCGAAGGCGGGCGCGTGAGGCTCGATCCTCGCGATTCCGCCCCGCCAGAGCTCGGCGACGTGGCGAGCCCAGCGCCGGCCCGCCTCGTCACCCGGCGGTCCGGGCGGCGGCTCGCCCGAGAGGTCAGCGCGGATCGCGTGCCGGAACCACTCGCTGGGCGCGGAGGGATCGGGCGCGTCGTCGGCGAACCGTCCGGTCGGCGCGGTGAACGCTGGAAGCGGCGGCGCCGGATCGAACCACCTCGGGCTCACCCGACGCCCCGCGACATCGACCGCAGGATCGCCCGCCACCGGAGGGATCTCGGCGAGCAGCATCGCCCCGACGATCCGTTCCCGCGGCGGATCGGCCGCCGGATCGAGCGTCGTCCGCGGGTCGATGCCGTCGGGAACCGCGACCATCCGCAGCGGGTTCGCCGCCTCGGTCCAGCGCCGGACGGTCGCCGGTCCGAGCTCGACGATCCATCCGACGAGCCCTTCCGCAGCGATCGCCTCGGGCCCGTCGCCGATTCGCATCGGCACGCGCGACGGCAGGCTGCGGCCCGCGGGGGGAAGCTCGAGCGGAATCGCCAGCACCCCGCCACGCGGGGCCAGCGGGCTTCCCGCCGCGGGGATCGGCGCGTCCACCGGGATCGTCGGCACCGCCTGCATGGCCGCGGCGACGAAAGCCGCCCGCGCGGCTCGCCAACCCCGACCGAGCATCCGGAGACCGTTCCGCATCGGAGGCATCGTATGATCGGGGCCTCGCCGCGCCGTCAGCCCCCGACGACCGGCCGGAGATTCCGCATGCCGCGATCCATCGCCCGTCCGCTGGCCTTCGTCCCGCTCGCGATCGCCCTCTCGACCGGATGCGGCGAGACGCCTCCCCCACCACCGCCGCCGGAAACGCCCGCGCCCGCCGCGGCCGCGCCGCCCGCCGACGACGTCAAGATCATGACCGAGTACTGGGAAGGCACGAACCAGATCAAGTTCCGCTACGAGCTGCGGAAGGGCGCGAACGGGAAGTACGCCCGCAACGGCTTCTCGCAGGCGTTCTACATGAGCGGCGTGGTCGAGCGCGAGGGGAACTACCGCGACAACGAGCGGGTCGGGGTGTGGAAGTACTTCGACACCCAGGGCAAGCAGCTGCGGACCGAGGATCGCAAGGACGGGAAGTTCCCGCAGGGTCCGCTCACGACCCCGCCTGCCGAGCCGTGACCGGCGGCGGCGCGGGCTCGAAGCGATCGAGAAGCTCGTGGAGGAAACGCCGGCGGTAGGTCTCGTCGCGCAGGATGCGGAGTCCGGCCGGCGACGTCGGTGGCGGGTCGGCGGGCACGGCCATGGGTTCCGCCGGGGTCGCCGGCGCATCACCAACCGGTTCGGGACGGGCCGGCAGCACGCGAAGGTCGAGTCGAACGGGCTCCATCCGGCCGGCGACGTGCGCTGGCGTGACTTCCGCGGCGGATGAACCCGATCCGTTCGGCGTCGACGCCGACTCGTCGGTCTGGACCCGCGGCAGGAGGTCGTCGCGACCGATCACGAACCACGCACCCGGCGGCATGCCGACCACGGTGCGGCCACCGCGACGGTAGTAGTAGCCGTCCTGGTAGACGAGCATGAGCGCGCCGTCGAGCCGCACCGAGTACGAGGGGTCGTCGGGATGCTCGTAGGCCATCCGGAAGCCGGTGGGCCAGGCCGTCTCGGGCGAGTAGACGATCAGGCTCGTGTCGAGCACGTTGCGATCCTCGACGGCCGCCTCGATCGGGATGAGCGGTTGCGGCTGGCGGAGGACCGTCAGCGGATCAGGCCCGGCGGTCGTCGGCCGGTTCGGGGTCTTGGGATCGGGACGCCGCTCGACGGGCACTCGGCTGCCCGGGGCGAGCCGCGTCGGCGCGTTCGGGCCCGAAAGGGCTCCGGGGTTGGCGACCGGTCCGGTGGTGAGGCCGCGCACGGTCGGCGAGATGCGTTCGGCCTCGCCTCGGCCCGGCAGCGGCGGCGGCACGGGCGGCTCGATCGCCCACGCAGGAGCGGACGCCAGCAGGACCGCGAGGATGGTCGGCGTTCGGGCCATCGGACCGTTCGTCATCGGCTCGCCGAGGCGACGGCGTGCAGCGGCGGTGGCGTCGCCGACCGGGTGGGATTCACGCGGGTCGCCATGCGACAATCGACGTCGTCGCCGCCGGCAGCAGGCGGAGCTCGCCGCCCGACTCGAGATGGATGCCGCGGACCGGCTCGACGAGCCTCACGCGTCCCTCGACCGCCTCGCCGGCGGAGGTCGCCCGGATCCACGCCCCGCGCAGGGCGTCGCGCCGCGCGAACTCGGCTTCCCGCCGTTCACGCGGCGCGCCGAGGCACGCCGCCAGCTCGCGGGCGAGCCGCGCCAGCAGGTCGAGCCGGGCGACCGACCGGCCCGCCCCGAACAGGCTCGTCGCGGTCGCCGCGAGCTCGCCCGGAAAGTCGGCCTGCCCGACATTGATGCCGATCCCGACGAGCGTCGCCCGGTCGGTGCGTTCGATGAGGATCCCGCCGAGCTTGCGGCCGCCGAGCACGAGATCGTTCGGCCACTTGATCGCGACCGCGAGCCCCGAGACCGTGTCGATCGCCCGGGCCGCGGCAAGTGCCGATGCGATCGCCAGCCACGGATCGGCGCCCGCCGCCGCGGGCAGCGTGAACGTGACCGCCAGCCCGTCGGAACCGGTGTCGGCCCACGCACGTCCGAGTCGCCCGCGGCCGGCTCGCTGGCGGAGCGCGGTCACCGCGGTTCCCGGCTCGGCGTCGCGGGCGAGGTCCTGGGTCGATCCGGCCTCGTCGACGACGAGCCAGCGTGACACGACGGGCGGCCCGCCGCCGTCGGCGCGAAGCCGCCGCTCCCATTCCGCCGCGTTCTCGACGGGAAGACTCATCGGCGGGCGGTTCTCACGGCGACGCGATGTCGAGGGCGAAATCGAGACCGGTCGCCCCGTGCGTGATCGAACCGACCGAGATGCGGTCGACGCCGGTCGCGGCGATCCCGCGGATCGTCTCGGCCCGCACGCCGCCCGAGGCCTCGAGCAGCAGGCCCGGCCGGCGGGCGTCGCGCCGCCGCACCGCCTCGGCGAGCGTCGCGGCATCCATGTTGTCGAGAAGGACAATGTCGATCGCCCCCGCCGGCAGGCCGAGCAGGCGATCGAGCTGGTCAAGCGAATCGACCTCGACCTCGACGAACCGCAGCGGGTGCCGCTTCCGCGCCGCGTGGGCCGCCGCCGCCACCGCGTCGGCCAGCTCGTCGGGGGGCACGGCCGCGAGGTGGTTGTCCTTCACCAGCATCGCGTCAAAGAGGCCGATCCGGTGCAGCCACCCCCCGCCGCACCGCACCGCGTACTTCTCGAGGTCCCGCCAGCCCGGGGTCGTCTTCCGCGTGTCGCAGACCTTCGCCTTGGTACCCGCGACCAGCCCGACGAACTCGCGGGTCCGCGTCGCGACGCCCGAGAGCCGCGAGAGGAAGTTGAGCAGCGTCCGCTCGAGCGGAAGGATCGCGGCGAGCGGCCCGGACAGCGTGAGGACCTCGTCACCCCTCCCGACCTGATCGCCGTCGGCGCGAAGCGTGCGGTATGCGATGCCGCGGCCGCGGTTCTCGAGGATCGCCTCGAGCGTGCGAAGCCCCGCGACGGTTCCCGCCGCCCGCGCGACGATCGCCGCCCGCGCCGTCGCCG